>CADCOF010000025.1 GCA_902802975.1 uncultured Ruminococcus sp.
AGACCGAGGATAAACCGGAAGATAGTTCGAAGCCGGAGGAGAAGACCGAGGATAAACCGGAAGATAGTTCGAAGCCGGAGGAAAAAGCCGAGGATAAACCGGAAGAGAAAGCCGAGAATAAAACCGACGAAAAGCCAGAGAGTAAACCCGAAACAACAAAACAAGATGACATTTTTGTCGATGAATTTGAGGATATTTCGTCAACAAGCATTAAACCCGAACCAAAAGGGGTAAAAGGTGCGTTCTCGAAAATTAAAAAGAAGCTCGTTGAAATGTGGAACACAAAGGAAGAGCCGGAAAAAACGCCCGATGATGATCAGGACGAAAACGACGGTTGGGTCTACAATACGAGCAAATCGAAAGATACGCCGAAAGCTGCACCGATAAGAAGACCTGAGAGTACGCAGAAAAACGATCCCGAAGCAAAACCCGAAACCAAACCCGAACAGCACAAAAGACCCGAGCTTGTTGTACTCTCCGATAATACGGAAAAAGCTGAAACTGAAACTGAAACCGAGTCCAAATCTGAATCTGAAATTAAGACTGAAAAACCTGTCGTTTCCGAAAGTCAACAACAGGAACAGCATGAAAAAGCACCGGAGACAGTTGCCGAAGATCAGAAGCCTATACTCACAAAAACGGGTATGCAGATTGAAGTTATCAAAAATGATAATGTTTCTCATTCCGAAGTTGACGAAGACGAAGTTCGAGGCAGCCTGAATGTAATCAAACAGAAAGCGTCCGACGTGCTGACAGAGGAGCAGAAGCGCGAGATTGAAGAAAGCCGCAGGACTCTTAAGCGTGCGGAGGCGGTTGAACGTGACAGCGAGCGTGAGAAAAGCCGGCTTGATCATGAACAGCAAGTTGCTGCAGAACTTGAGTTTAATGATTATCACCCCGAAGGACACAACTCTGTTAAATTTGCTGTTGGTCGATTTGGCGAGTCTGTAAAAACCGAATATGAGTGTATTGTAAATTATCGCAAGATGATAAGCGTTTCCTCGAAGGAGGCACTTATCGACAGAGAGAGCGATAAAAAGCCCGAGAAGCCGCGCAAAACCGTAATGCCCGAGATTGGACAAAGCGAGATACCCGAACTTCAGGAAGCGCGTGAATTCGAGCGAAATCACGATAAAATCGATAGTATCGGCAAACGTCTTGATTATCGTGACGAACGTTCGCCCGAGCCTGTGGAATACAGAAGCGAAGAGGACGAGGAGTACGTTCGCGATTATTTGAATAATATTCGGCAGCGTGATTACAAAACGTACACCGTTACTGCCGCGTTGACTGTGGCTGCGTTTTTGGTTTCGTGCTTTGCCGGTGTGTTTACTGTAGGCAAGGCAACAGAGTCATTGGCGTCATCGCAGCGCACGTTCACTTTGATAGAATTGATACTGTTTGCTGTTTCGGCATTTGTAAACAGAGATTTGATAATAGAAGGACTGAAGCCACTAAAGCAGTTCAAGACCAATGCGGACACAGGCGCAGCGGCGGCAGTCGTGGCAACGGGCATACAGGCACTTATCGCGCTAATATCGCCAAGAGCATTCTTAAGTCAGGGTATGAATTTGTATATCCTACCCGTAATGCTTGTGCTGAGTGTTTTTGCGGTCGGCAGATATATGAATTCGGACAGAATGGCGGCTAATTTCAGATTTATGTCTGATCCCGCTCAAAAATATGCCGGCAAATTCTTCCCCGACCCGCGTAAAGTTGCAACGCTTTTGAGCGGAACACGCAGCGACAAAACGGAGCTTTCGTATCAGAAAAAAGCGACGTTCCTGAACCACTTTGTGCGTATATCGCGAACAGAAGACCCGGGCGATAAGCTGTCGTCAAGATTTTCACTTCCCTCCATTATTGCCGCAGTGCTTGTGGCACTGATTGGCGGCATAGCAGCAAAGAGCTTCTTTGACGGCTGGTCTGTTCTGTGCGTAATGCTGTGTGTTGGTATTCCGATAGGTTCAAGGGTGTTGGCGTCAGTGCCGATGCATACCCTTTCGAAAAATTCGCTGCTCAATAAATCTATGATATCGAGCTATTTCGCTGTTGAAACATTTTCCGAAAGTGCAGCGGTTATGATTGACGCAAAGGATTTGTACCCCGAGGGGTCTATCCAGATGGAGGACTTCAAGGCGCTTGACCCCTACAGATGGCAGGACGGATTGTATGCGGCGGCAGCCGTTACAATGGCTGTCGGAGGCGCAATGACGGGCGTATTTGACGGAATGATCAAAAAGTCGAACAGAGCCAATATTCCCGTTGCGGAAAATGTGATCATTGAAGACGGCAAGGGTATAATTGGAACAGTGAAAAACGACCGTGTATTTGTCGGCAATGCCAAGCTGCTGCGGGCACATGGTATTCTTGCACCCGATGAAACCGAAGAGGAGCAGTTCAGACAAAACGGCGACGAGCCGGTATACATAGCGATCAACACCACGCTGGTGGGCGTAATACTTGTTCGCTATACCGCGAACCGCAGAGTTGCCGACGTACTCAAGCATATGGAGTCTGCGGATATGAGTCTGCTTGTTCGCACAACCGACCCGAATATTACAGCGGAGAGAATAGCAAGAGATTTCCGCATTAACGTAAAATGTGTGAAGGTACTCGAAACGAAAAATTCGAACTTCATCAGAAACGAAATGGTCGGAAAAGAAAAAACAGCACCTGCGTTTGTGGCAACAAGAGGGGGCGTAATGTCGTTCGGGCTTGCAGTAAGTGAATGTATACGTATGAAGCGCAATGTTTCGCTGTCGCTGGCAGTGGAGATAGTGGGTGCGCTGCTCAGAATATTCATTATTGGAATAATAATCATATTTGCGGGCGTGCATTATCTTGGCGCAATTAAGCTTTCGATTTTGTCGCTTGCATGGGTATGGGCTGTTCTTGCAGCACCGAAGATAGTGAAGTTTTTCAGCAAAGAACATTAAGTTACACATAATGAAATTCATAAAAGGCACCTCGGAAGCAAAATGCTTGAGGTGCCTGATATGTTGTATATGGAGGAGAAAGAAATGAAAATAGCACCGTCGTTTTTATCATGTGATTTTTCGAAATTTGGGGAAGAGCTTGTCAGAATGGACAAAGCGGGAGCAGATTATATTCATCTCGACGTTATGGACGGGCATTTTGTGCCGAATATCACATTTGGCGCACCTGTAATAAAGTGGGGAAGACCATACACAAAAGTTCCGTTTGACGTACATTTGATGATAGACGAACCGCACCGTTACATAGAAGATTTTGTAAATGCCGGAGCAGATATCATAACGATACATCTTGAGTGCAGCAGTAATATTGGCGATACGCTGAGGCAGATAAAGTCTTACGGAGTAAAGGCGGGCTTGTCGATAAAGCCGAAAACAGCGGCGGAAGAGGTGTTTCCGTACATGGAGATTGTCGACTGGATACTTATAATGACAGTGGAACCGGGATTCGGAGGTCAGTCTTTCATGGCGGATATGATGCCGAAAGTAAAAGTGATCAAGGATTACGCAAAGACTCACGGAAAAGAGATAATTATAGAGGCAGACGGCGGAATAAACGCAGAAACAATTGGTATGTGTCAAGATGCCGGCATAGATGTTGCGGTATCCGGTACAGGTGTTTTCAAAGCCGACGATGCAGCAGCTGCAATATCAGCTCTGAAGGCGCATGTCTGATGAAAATGACATTTTAAAAAACTTTATTCACACTCTTGACTGTATCTGGTGTTTGCGATATAATGGATATGATATCTATTTTTTGACAATTTATTTGTATTTGTTTGGTTTGCTTATTTTTTAGTGGATTATTGCATTAAATGCAATGTTATCAACTTAAGGCTCGATAGAACGTAGTCATGTGAGACTGTGTAAGAGGTGTGGTACATAAATGAAAAAAGGTATGCTTGTTTTGGCAGTCCTTTTATTTTTGGGATCTTTTTTATTCTTTGATTCTATGATTGAGATCAAGCAGCGTATAAATATCTGTACCGCCGAGACAACCGGAGTGGTCGTCAGCGTTAGAAGTGAGTACAAAGATGACACAATGACATACTACACAACGGTTGAGTACAACGTCAATAATCAACAGTACTATAAAAAAGGAGAGTCAGGTGTATCTCACAAGCGCGGTGAAAGCGTGAAGGTGATGTACAATCCTGATAATCCCAAAGTATCGTATATTCCCGGCTGTGAAGAAACAGACAGAGAAAATATGATTTATGGAATCTTTTGCATTTCCGCGTCACTTAAATGTGTTTTCGACGCATTTAATAAAAAACGACGGTAAGCAAGGATTTACAAATAGTTAAGCGACAAAAACACATGACAAAACGGGAGGTAAAAAAATGAACACACCAATGTTTCCTACAATTGATCTTTATGCAACAGGTCAAAATATTGTGCGCCTTCGCAAAGAATGCGGACTTAGCGTGCGTGACGTTCAGCAGTTTTTCGGTTTTACCGAACCTCAGGCTGTCTATAAGTGGCAGCAGGGCAAATCATTGCCCAGTGTAGACAATCTTCTTGCGCTTAGCGTACTTTTCAATGTTTCTATGGATGATATTCTCGTGAGAGTCGGGGGCAAAACTCCTACGGGCACAAAAAAGAACGGGCAGTCGAAAGACTGTCCGTCTTGCTTTTTACTCAGAGCGCATAGGCAATGTCGGAATGCAAAGTTCAGGGTCAATTTTGCAGTTTCAGTTACATGTTTTATGCAAACAAAACCGCAGAAAATAATCAACACAAGGTTAATTATAGAAAAACATAATAATATAAATAAA
>CADCOF010000026.1 GCA_902802975.1 uncultured Ruminococcus sp.
AGCCCGAATTTACGCCTGTGGAGTTAGTAGGTTACGAGGACAATGAAGCAGGAAGCCCATTGGCTTTAGACAATGGGTAGTTCACTTTATCTGTTATACATGATAGAATTACTGTATAAAATATCAAAGGATTAGTGTAATGGTAACAGTTGACTTGATAACCGGCTTTTTAGGTTCTGGGAAAACTACATTTTTAATAAAATATGCCCGCCATTTGATGAGTAAAGGTGAGAAAATATGTATTCTCGAAAATGATTACGGTGCAGTAAATATAGATACCATGCTGTTGAGCCGGCTTTATAGCGAAGGCTGCGGCATTGAAAGCGTGGCCGGAGCTTGTGATAAAGACTGTCATATGCGCAGATTCAAAACTAAGCTTATTGCAATGGGAATGTCCGGCTTTACTCGAGTGATTATAGAGCCATCTGGTATTTTTGATGTAGATGAGTTCTTTGATACTCTGCATGACTCGCCGCTTGATAAGTGGTATCGAATAGGCAGCCTGATTACAATAGTTGATCCTACCATGAATAATAAAATGTCCGATGAATCAAGATACTTCTTGGCGTCACAAGCTGCTGTAGCCGGGCAGATAGTGTTCAGCTTTTGTTCATCAACACATGATAATTGTGATAATGTTGCTCGGTCATTGGCTGTTATCGGTGACGCTATGCGTGAAATACGCTGTTATCGAGACCCCGCTGACTATTATACAGCGGTTTCATGGGATAACATTACACCTGAACAGATGGATAAAATAGCGTCGTGCGGTTTTTGTGCTGCTGATTTTGTGAAAATGCAGCTTAAAACAAATACATATGATTCTATCTATTTCATGAACAATGATATTTCTCCGTCAAATCTGCTGCGTATTTCAAAAGAGATTCTGGATTCACATTCCTGCGGAAATGTTTGGCGAATAAAAGGATTTACTCAAAGCGACGGAATATGGTACAAGATAAATGCGTCGCACAGCGCAGTACAGTTGGAACCGGTATCGGAAGGACAATCAGTTGTAATCGTAATTGGCGAAGAATTAAACAAATCGGAAATTAAAAATATTTTTGAAAAGGATTGATCAAATAATGAAAAGATTTTTAACCATGTCGGCGATTGCTGTAATTATTTTGGGCGCACTTCCGTCCGTATATGCTTATGATACTGTAGGAGGCGGTGTTGATACAAAAACAAACGTAACAAATAATCCTTCCGGAACTATTTCACTTCCGTTTGTTCCGTATGAGCCTGATACATCGAGTCAAAAGAGTGATACCGATACAAATTCCGAAAACACAGATTCCCAATCCGATACAGATCCATTTGTTGATGAGGAGACTCAAAGGGGAGATGCCGACAACGACGGACAAATCACCTCAAGCGACGCACTGATGATTCTGCGTGCCTCTGTAGGATTAAACGACTTGCAGCCAAACAAGGTGACAGATGTAGATAACGACGGATTTATTTCGGCAAATGACGCACTGCTTGTTCTTCGCAAATCGGTAGGTCTTTCAGCTGATTTTTGATTGATTCACATATCTTGACAAAACGAAAGTTTTGTTTTATAAAAGCGGCAGTAGGTATGGTGCAGCCCGAATTTACGCCTGTGGAGTTAGTAGGTTACGAGGATAATGAAGCAGGAAGCCCATTGGCTTTAGACAATGGGTAGTTCACTAATGGTACAGTTTAGTGCTGTGCCATTTTGTTTTGTTCAAAATAGAGAAAATATGCATTATGTATTGTATTGATCGCAAAATTGTGATATTATAGTTACTGTTGGTAAAAATGATGCTGTGAATATTTCAAAGGATAATAACAATGAAAAAATGGTTTAATAAGCTGTTTATTGAAGAAACTTCAAATACGTTTATACAGTTCTTTCGCAGTTTGTTTGTAGGCGGAATTGCAACGGTTGCCGATTTTGTGGTGCTTATACTTTTTCGAGAGCTTGTAGGTATGTCCGAGAAGGGTGCTGCTGTTTTCGGATTTATCGCAGGTTTATCGGTGAATTATATTGTCTCGACTTATTGGGTATTTGCAAAAGCAAAAGTCAAAAACAGGTTTGTGGATTTCATAGCATTTGCTGTGATCGGAATTATAGGCTTAGGATTTACTCAGTTGATCATTGCTCCTTTTGCTATGGAAGGAATTTTCGGCGAAGGTTATTTTGTCAGGAATGCAACGTTTGGAAATATTATTCCAACCGATAAATATTATATTATAGGTAAGCTCGTTGCTACAGTTCTAGTTTATATTTGGAATTTTTGCGCCAGAAAATTTATATTGTATAGAAAAGCAGAAGTGTGAGGAATTAACATGAAGAAAATAGTAATCATAGGTGCCGGCCCTGCCGGTCTGACTGCGGCTTATGAACTTCTGAAAAACGGCGGAAGCAGTGAGTACGATGTAACCATTCTAGAAAGCTCCCATGTGATCGGCGGTATTTCACAGACAGTTCGCTACAACGGCAACAGAATGGACATTGGCGGACATCGATTTTTTTCAAAAGACGAGAGTGTCATGAATTGGTGGAAAAACATGATGCCAATCCAGGGCGTTAATAGCTTTGATGATGAAAAGCTTGGACGGCTGAAGCCTCTTGAAAACGGCGGACCCGACCCGAATAAAGAAGATCGTGTAATGCTTGTCCGCAGACGTATATCGCGTATTTATTTTAATAAGCATTTTTTTGATTATCCGATTTCTATGAAGTGGGATACCATAAAGAATATGGGCTTTGCCACAACCATGGCTGCCGGTTTCAGCTATCTCAAATCAGCAATGTTTAAGCTGCCTGAGGATAATCTGAATAATTTTTACATAAATCGTTTCGGAAAAAAGCTTTACAGTATGTTTTTTGAGGGCTATACCGAAAAATTATGGGGAAGACATCCCAGCGAAATATCCGCGGATTGGGGCGCGCAGAGAGTTAAAGGGCTTTCCATTCGCGCACTTCTCAAAGATATGTTCAAAAAGGCATTCGGAGGAAAAAAGGACAACAAGAACGTCGAGACATCGCTTATTGAAGAGTTCTGGTATCCGAAATTCGGTCCCGGTCAGCTTTGGGAGACTGTGGCGTCCGAGGTGGAGAAAGCGGGAGGCAAGATCAGGTTCGGATATGATGTTCGCAATATAGTTTTGAACAACAACAAGGTGACGCAGGTTGTATGTGAGACCGAGAACGGCTCCGTTACGGTTGAGGGCGATATATTTATTTCTTCCATGCCCGTAAAAGACCTTGTAGTCGGAATGACGGGGGATAAGCCGTCGGAAAATATACTCAGAATTGCAAAGGGCTTGCCGTACCGTGATTTCGTCACTGCTGGTTTGCTTGTGAATAAGCTGAACTTGAAAAATGAAACGGATATAAAAACGCTCGGCGATATCGTTCCTGATTGCTGGATATATGTTCAGGATACAAACGTCAAGCTGGGACGTATACAGATATTCAACAACTGGAGTCCTTATCTTGTTACCGATCCGGAGCATTATGTGTGGGTGGGTCTTGAATACTTCTGCGAAGAAGGCGACAGCTTCTGGAATATGAGCGATAAGGAGTGTATCGATTTTGCCGCTGCCGAGCTGCAGACAATGGGTATCATTAGCACAAATCAAGTAAAAGATGCTCATCGTGAAAGAGTAAAGAAGGCATATCCCGCTTATTTTGATACATATTCCGAAATGGATACTCTTATCGAACAGCTCAATAAATATACCAATCTGTTTTGTATCGGAAGAAACGGTCAGCATCGCTACAACAATATGGATCATTCTATGGTTACTGCGTTCAAAACCGTAGAGGCCATAAAATCCGGATCTGCCGATAAGACTGCGATTTGGAATGTCAATACCGAAAAATCTTACCACGAAACAAAGGACGGTAAGTGATCATATGAGTAAGGTCACAAATAAAGGCAAACCACTGCTGCAGACAGAACAGGCGTATGAAATAGAGCCGATCATTCTTCGAAGAGCATTTGGTATTATCGGCTTGGTGTGTATCATATGTACGCTTGTATTTGATAAATCAAGAGACATGGGCGGCACTGTATTATTTCCAATTGCATGTATTTTGGGAGTATTGATACTTGCGTTTATGCTTTGGTATGAAAAAAAGCTTACCGTTCAGAATATTGCACTTTTGATTATTGCGGCAGGCTTTATGGTAAGGCTGAATTATGTTATTTACACGCCACTGAGTGAGACTGTCAGAATACGCCAGCATGATTTGTACAGCTTTGGAGGGGAAAAAGGACACTCCGCGTATATTGAGCATTTTTATAATAATGGGTACACTCTTCCGAATTTTGATCCAACGGAAAAGGCGCAGTTTTATCACCCGCCGCTTCATCACTTGTTATGCGCAATATGGATGAGAATATTGACAACGTTCGGAATGAGCTACACAAGAGCAATAGGAAGTCTTCAGTATTTGTCTCTCTTTTACTCTTCAAGCTGCATGCTTGTATGTGAGCTGATATTTTCAAAGCTTCGTATGAGAGGATTATCAAATCTGCTCGCATTATCCGTAATCGCTTTTCACCCAACGTTTATTATACTTGCGGGGTCTGTAAATAACGATATTCTTTCAATTCTGTTTACACTTCTGGCTGTTTATTTTGTTTTCGTGTGGCATGAAGAGCGAACACAAAAAAATATTATCCCCATTGCATTGTCTATAGGACTTGGAATGTCCACCAAATTGTCGGTTGGACTGTTGGCAATCCCTGTCGGGATGTTGTTCCTTTGGGATTTTATCGATGCAAAAAAGGATAAGCTGGTTATTATTCGTCAGTTTTTGATATTCGGAGTAATTTGTATTCCGCTGGGTCTGTGGTTCTCTGTTCGGAATTATATAAAATATGACGTGCCGTTTACATACGTAAGACGCTTGTCGGATACTTCCGATCAATATATAGGAGATTATTCAGTTTATCAGCGTCTGTTTGATTTCAGCGATCATCCTTTCAAAAATGTATTTCTTAACCGTGAGACGACGGGTGCGGATTATTTTGAGTATAATCCGCTGGTAGCCATAATCAAGACGTCAATGTTCGGAGAATATAATTTTGCCGAAACGAACCCCAATATTGTATACTTCTGTTGGTTTTTGCTGATAATGAACGTAATATTGATTGCTTTTTCAATATTTGCAACTGCATATTATATTATCAAAAAATCAAAACATACAGATACAACAGAAAAAGTGTTTTTGGTTTTT
Organism: uncultured Ruminococcus sp.; assembly: GCA_902802975.1. GTDB lineage: Bacteria > Bacillota > Clostridia > Oscillospirales > Acutalibacteraceae > RUG592. The sequence continues at coordinate 5,222 of CADCOF010000026.1, forward strand.
TATCAAATACTGATGTTTGTATATTATATAAAATTCTGTTTTGATTTCCCGCACAATTGTTCTATGGATTTTCGATATATTGTTCCGACTTGCGTTATAGGCACGTTCTTTATTTGCGCATCGACAGAACATTTCTCGATAGAGTTGCAAAGTCACACCAAAGCAGTAAAAGCTGTAAATATTATTGTTTCCTCAAGTGTAATATTGTTCTGCATTGCCTCGATAATTGTATTCATTATGCTGGGCAATACAACATTACAATATTAGTTGGGTAGTTAGTATTTAGCAGCTAATCTGATCTGAATTCAAAATTTGCTTATTTATAGTAACATAGAAACTTTTCGCCCGGCGGTCAAGCGTCCGCAGGCAGTTCGCACTCAAATTCTGTGCAAGCATAAATTATAAAACCCGCGTCTAACATAATGTAGGGCGCGGGTTTTAAATTATCGTTACAAATAAATTATGTGCGCGAACTGTCAGCGGGTGTAACCCGCCGCGAACTGCCAGCGGGTGCAACCCGCCGCGAACTGTCAGCGGGTGCAACCCGCCGCGAACTGTCAGCGGGTGCAACCCGCCGCTGCTGTTCTTCTTCCTTTATTTTTCTTTCGTATGCTGCCGTTATTTTTTTGTATCTGCTGTCGTTCAGGACATTGTATCGCTGCGTGATTATTGGCTTTTGTCCGCGTCTGAAAATAATCTCCTGACCGATTGGCATGTAGAGTATATCTTCAAGAGGAACATTCAGTCGCTCGCTCATGCTTTTGCATGTTTTGAGGTTCATGCCGCCCATGTATACATATGTGTCGCAGTTGTCAATGATTGTGACAGCGTCCTCGTAGCCGTACATGCGTTCAAGCTGACTTTCCGACTGGAGCAGAATCATTACACTGATCTGCTTCTCTCTGAACACCGAAATGTACTCCGGAAAATTCAAAATGCGGGAACCTGTGGCGAAATCATCAGCAAGCACGCTGACCGGAATAGGAAGTTTTCCGCTTGGAAGTGATTCGGCATACTCAAACAGCTGCTTGAACATCTGCGCGTAAAACATGTTTACAAAGCAGTTTAACGTGGGGTTTACTGCCGAAGTCGTGATAAACAGTATCGTTTTTTGAGAGGCAAGCTCCTCAAATGATATTTTTTCTTTTATCGATATCATCTTGCGGAGTTCGGGAGAAAAGATTGTATCTATGGTTGTGTTCAAAGTGCCGTATACACAGCTTGCTGTCTTGTACGGAAGTACTCTGAACGAATTCCAGCAGGTTGCCGTGAAACAATGAGGATCGTTACGCACAATTCTTTCAAATCTGGAATCCAGTGTTGTTTCAATTCCGCTGACGCCATCAGATATCACCAGATCATCATTCAACTTCAGCACATCTGCAAATGTCGGATTGTCAACCGTCATCAGTGTGTATGATATGAGTGCGGACATAAGGCTTATCGACGCTTCGTCCCAGTAAGGATCCGCCGTACTTTTTTCTTTTCTGGGATTGGCTTTTACAATCGATGCCGCAAGAAATGTGATATCGGAATAGTGAGATATGTATTTGAGCGGATCGTATGCAGCTGTGCTGATTTTGGGATTTACAAAGTTCAGGTCAAGGAAGTTGTAGCCTTTTGCCAAAAATATGCTCTTGTATTTATCAACGATTCTGCGTTTTGTGACCGTAACGATCAAACTTGAATCTGACGTTTCGAGAAGACGGGGTTCCATCAGCGACATCGTTTTACCTCCGCCGCTGCTCGCGCAAACAATAACATTGTTGTTCAGCCCTGTTTCATTGGGATCCATGCTGAACACTGCGTTGCTGCCTTCGCCAAGAATCATTCTTTCTTTAATCATACCTTATACCTCCAATAATTTTGAGAAACTTACGATCTCATCTGCAAGTCCAAATTCAATACTTTCTTTGGGGCTGTAGTAATGGTCATAGCTTGTTGCATTCTCGATTTCTTTTTCGGTTTTTCCGGTGTGTTTTGCAAGAATACGATTCATTTTGGTTCGCGTTTCCATAAGACTGTCAGAAATAGAACGAATTGACGAAGCATTTCCACCAACTCGGTTTCCAAGCAGCGGTTCATGCAGCATGAGTTCGCTGTTCGGCAGCATGTATCTGCCGTGATTGCCGCTGGCAAACAAAAGCGCGCCCATGGAATATGCATTTCCCATACAAAACATGCGGATTGGAGTTTCGCAGGACTGAATGCAGTCATACATCAGAAGCCCTGAAGAAATCTCACCGCCCGGACTGTTGATGAGTACATCTATGGGCTTTTTGCTGTCCTCTTTGCACAGCAGAAGAACTGTTTTGATAAAATCACATGCCTTCGCCTGATCAATCTCACCTTCGATAAAAATCTTTCTTTCTGCAAGAAGTCTCGTTTCGATAGGTATCAGTGTAATTCCGTTGCTCGATTTAACCTGAGTATACATAAATGCTTTGCCTCCTTTTATAAACGTCAAATTCAATACAAGCTGTAAATTTATGTCGCAATCATACCTCCTCACATTGTGACAATAAACTGACGGGGAATATTCAATTTTCAAAGTGCCAAATTATATCACCACATACAAGAACTATTAAATACAAGTTCTTTATGTTTTGATACAAACCTTATCTCCTTTCGACAGTTGCTATTATACACCCTTTGTCAAGTGCGTGTACAAAGGGGGGATAAATTTTTATGCTTTTTTCACCGGTACCCGTGTTAAAAATAACGAGCCTTGCTCCGATTGGAGTAAGACTCGTTGTTTGCTGATGATAACATACGCTATCGGTCAAGATAGAGTAAAACCAACGTAATTATTGAAGGAATCATTACAAAAATAGTTGTTCTGATTTTTCTCCTTCGTGCTTTTTTTCGTTCTGATTCTGTCAGCTCTCGAATTTTCGGCAGCTGCATTGTGGCTAAAATAAGCTCTGAGGAGTTGTATATAAAATACGAATTGATTATAAATAAATATGCCGCGCCCGACAGCATATCCCATTTTGAATTGGCGATAGAATAACCGCAGGTGCAAAGCGGCGGCATAAGCGCGGTAGCTATTGCAACGCCGGGGATAACATTATTCGCCTTGTCCTTGCGTGTCTGACCGATTATGCCCGCCAGACCGCCGACTGTTGCAAGCACAACGTCAAAAAACGAAGGGTTTGTTCGCGCAAGCAATTCGCTTGTCGGTTCTTTTACAGGCGAAAGCCAAAAGAAAAGAGCTGACGTACCTATAGAAATAACCACCTGCAAAATAAACCCTGTGAAATGTATTTCTACTGTGCGGGGGTTTGCAGTCACAGTTCCGTAGGCAATTGCAAGTATGCTGCCCATTATCGGTGAGACGAGCATTGCGCCTATGATCACAGCGACCGAATTTGTATTGAGTCCTATCGATGCAATGAGTATAGCAAGCACCAAAAGAGCCATATTTGTTCCGGTCACTTTGCCGCCGTCGAGAATTCTCTCCCGAACTTGTTCCGGTGTAGCAGTATCTTCTTCTATGGAAAATATCTGCTTAAACAACATCTTTATCGACAGCACCTCACGAGGCGGCACCGATGATGTATTTACAGGTTTTGCCGATTTCTTGATCTTATTGTGCAACCTGCACCCCTCCAAAACATCAATTTACTCACATTCTTATTATCGCTAAAATTCTTTACTTTGTCAACATATTTTTTGCTGCCACTGCTTTTGAAAAAATGGCAACCGCAAGCTTAAGTTGATGACATTGCCCCTATGCCCTTTAGGGGTGCGGGTCTCCGGCTGGGAGCCGTCCCCAACGGTGGAGACCTCTGCCGAAGGCAGAATCGCCGACCGACACCGGTTGGCAACCGTCCCCGACGGTAGTGGAGACTGTGGCACGCCGCAGACGTGACGGAGGGGTCATATTTCGGAAATTTCTTGTTTTGGCACAGTCTGCATTAACTACCAACTACTTTTAACTCATTCAAAAGCCGTGTAAGCTGTTTCGGTGACACTTGATTTTTTATATGGAATATGGTATAATTATCATTTGGAAGGTCTAATCATAAAATGAAGATCAGAAAGGGTGAAAAAGATGATAAACAGCATGACGGGCTATGGTCGCTGTGAAATGACGGTCAATTCCGATTCCGGTTATTCGGGCAGTATAATCGTCGAAATTAAATCTGTCAATCATAGATATCTGGAAGTTGGAATGCGTGTAAACCGCGACTATGGTTTTGTTGAAGACCCTGTAAAGAAGTATATTGCTTCTAAAATCAAACGTGGAAAAGTAGATGTATACATTTCAATCGGCACATCGGAAAATGCAGAAGCCGAGGTGAATGTAAATATCCCCCTTGCAAAAGCGTATTGCGTCGCACTTCAAAAAATTGCTGAAAGCTGCCCCGATGTTACAAACGACATCACGGCATCACTTATCGCAAAATATCCCGATGTGTTAAATGTCAGAAAAAAAGCCGAGGACGAAAAAGATATAATGGACGCTGTTTTGCCTGTTGTGCAAAGTGCCATGAACGATTTTATCGGAATGCGCACATTAGAGGGAGAGAACCTGAAAAATGATGTGTTGTCTCGCTGCGATACCATTTCGGCAATTGTAGACGAGATCGAAGAGCGCGCACCGATGATCGTTACCGAATACCGCGAAAGATTAACCGAAAAAATGAAGGATATCCTGGAGCAGTCCGCTGTGGACGAGCAGAGGATAGCTATGGAGGCTGCTATTTTTGCCGACAAGATAGCTGTAGATGAAGAAATTGTTCGCCTGAGAAGTCATTTTGTTCAGATGAAGAATGTTATCAATGATGGCGGTGCAGTCGGAAGAAAGCTCGATTTTATCGTTCAGGAGATGAACAGAGAAGCAAATACAATCGGCTCCAAAATAACCGATGCCGCACTTGGTCACAAAGTGGTCGATATTAAGGCGGAGCTTGAAAAAATCAGAGAGCAAATTCAAAACATTGAGTGAGGTCAATGTATGAAGCTGATCAATATAGGTTTTGGAAATCTGGCAGCGGCTGATAGAATAATTGCGGTGGTAAGTCCCGATTCCGCACCAATAAAACGTATGATTCAGGACGCCCGCGATAAAGGCTGTCTTATAGATGCCTGCTATGGGCGTAAAAGCCGATCTGTTTTGTTTACAGACTGCGGACAAATAATCTTGACGGCAGTTGTACCCGAGACAATCAGTACACGTCTGTCTGAGGAGGATAAAGAAAAAGAATGAGTGGTAATATTTACGTTATTGCAGGTCCTTCCGGTGTTGGCAAAGGAACTGTGTTGAAAAAAGTGCTCAAGCTTGACAAAAACCTTGCGTTGAGTATTTCTGCAACGACAAGAAAACCGCGTGAGGGTGAAGTCGATGGCGTTAACTACTATTTCGTAACAAGGGAACGTTTTGATGAAATTATCGCTGAGGACGGTTTCTTGGAGTACGCCGAATATGTTGGCAATCGCTACGGTACGCCGCTGCAGCCTGTTTTGCAAAAAGCCGAGGAGGGTTATGACGTAATCCTGGAGATTGAGGTTCAAGGCTGCATGCAGGTTATGGAGAAGCTGCCGAACGCCAAGGGGATTTTTATTTTGCCTCCGAGCATGAAAGAACTTGAGAGCCGATTGAGAGGCAGAGAAAGCGAAACCGATGAGGTAATAAAGAAGCGGCTCGAAACAGCTAAAGTCGAATTGGGATATGTCAATAAATTCGATTATTTTGTCGTAAATGATACCGTTCAGAATGCTGCCAACAGAATTATTCGCATAATTGAAAGCAACAGATAATTGTATTTATTAAATATGGAGGTACAGCTATGTATAAACCGTCAATTGATGATATGCTGGAAGGAAAGCAGAGCCGTTATTCACTCGTTATTGCTGTGGCAAAGCGCGCGAGAGAGATAACAGACGATTATAACGAACGCGGACAGATCTGTGATGAGAAACCTGTTTTGTTGGCAATTGATGAATTTACAAATCATAAGTTCGAGATTATTGAGGAAGAGAGTATCCATAACTAATGGGTGTTATCGCAGCAAAAACGGCTGTCGAAAAAGCTTTATACAGCTTCGACAAGCCGTTTGACTATATTGTGCCGGATTATCTGACAGATAAGATATCGGTGGGTTCAAGAGTTCTGGTTCCTTTCGGAAAAGGCAACAAAAAAAGTCAGGCGATTGTAACTCACCTGTATGAACTTGATTCTCCCGGTGCCAATTTGAAATATATCGCAGCGGCACCGGACGATTATCCGCTTTTGACTGCAGAGCTTACATCACTTTCAGAAATATTGTCAAAACGATGTTACTGTACACGTTATGATGTTGTGAAAGCAATGCTGCCTGTGGGAATTAATTATAAAATATCCTGCGTATATACTCTTTCGTCACCAAAATATGATATTGAGCTTTCCGAGGAGCAGTCGGCTTTATTGAAATTGATGCCGCCGTTCGGGAAGGATATTTCACGGGATAAGCTTTTTAAATTAATGGGAACAGACTGCGAAACAAGACCTCTGTGCGAGCTTATCGGCAGCGGTGTGATCATAAAGAAAGAAAAAGCTTTCAGGCGTGTTCGTGACGCATCTGAAACTATGCTTGTTCCGCTGGAACTGCCCGAAGATGTGGTTTTAACACCGCGTCAAAGAGAGGTATACGATCTGCTTAACCAAGTGGGGGAGATTTCCGAGAAGGAGCTTTGTTATTTCACCGGAGTGTCTAAAAGCGTTATCGATACTATGCTTGCAAAAAGAGCATGCAGGTCGTATGCGCGCGAGGTTTTCAGAATACCAAAAAGCATTTCCACGCCGCAGTGTACGGAGATCAGTCTTACAGATGAACAAGAGACCGCTTATCAAAAACTGAGAACACTGTTTGACAAAGGCGAGCCGGCTGTTTCTCTTCTATACGGAATCACAGGTTCGGGAAAAACGTCCGTTTTTATGAAGCTGATGGAACATGCCTCACAGACCGATAAAGGCATTATCGTGATGGTGCCCGAAATAGCACTAACGCCTCAGCTTGTGGAGCAGTTCAAAACGAGATTTGGCGAACAGGTGGCAGTGTTTCACAGCGGTCTTTCAATGGGTGAAAGACTTGACGAGTGGAAACGTGTACGAAGAGGCAAGGCTAAGATTGCAGTGGGCACAAGAAGTGCAGTTTTTGCGCCGTTTCAGAAACTGGGACTTATCATCATGGACGAAGAGCAGGAGTATACATACAAATCGGACAAAACGCCGCGCTTTCACGCTCGTGACGCAGCAAAATTGAGATGTGCGTCACAGGGGGCGTTGCTGGTGCTTTCGAGTGCCACACCGTCTGTGGAAAGCAAATATCTTGCCGATAACGGTATTTACCAAATGTGTACACTTAGAAAACGCTATGGCAAGGCAGTTTTACCGAATGTAATAGTTGCCGATATGAACGAGGAAAAAGTATTCGGAAATACGACAGGATTTAGTCAGGTGCTGCTTGAAAAATTAAACCAAAATCTTATAAATCATGAACAGTCGATTATTCTTCAAAACAGAAGAGGATTCAATACGGCTGTTACGTGCAAAAGCTGCAGCGAAGCGATTTCGTGTCCTTCGTGCAGCATTTCGCTTACTTATCACGCAGACAATGGGCGGCTTATGTGCCACTATTGCGGTTTTTCCATGGCGATTGCCGATAAATGCCCCAAATGCGGCAGTGCTGATCTTCGTTTTATCGGAAGCGGAACGCAGCGCACCGAACAAGCTATAGCAGAGCTGTTTCCAAATGCGAGGGTGCTGAGGCTGGACGCAGATTCAACGCTCGCAAAGCAGTCGCATGAGATAAAGCTGAATGATTTTCGTACAGGCAAGTACGATATACTTCTGGGCACTCAGATGGTAGCCAAAGGTCTGGATTTCCCGAATGTGACATTGGTAGGAGTACTTTCCGCAGATCAAGCGATGTACGGGGAAGATTTTCGCAGCTACGAACGTGCATTTTCGTTGATAACACAGGTTGTCGGACGTTCGGGCAGAGGGGAAAAACACGGCACGGCTGTCATTCAAACGTACACGCCGGAGAATCCGCTTATTGCACTTGCGTCGTCCCAGAATTATGATTCTTTCTATAATTCCGAAATACAGGTGCGCAAGGCTATGCTGTATCCGCCTTTTTCCGATATATGTATGTTGGGGATAACAGGCGAAAATGAAGAGCTGTGCAGAGATGCGGCGTTTTGTTTGTCCTCGGAACTTTGCGATATTCTGAAAGAACGATTCAGCGATTTACCGATACGAATACTAGGTCCATCGCCGGCAACCATATATCGGGTAAGTAAGCGGTACAGATACAAGATAATTCTGAAATTTAAAAATTCAAGACGATTCAGAGAAATGCTTTCTGAAGTTATAATTAATTTCACGAAACAAAATAAATTTAAAAATATATATGTATATGCAGATGTTGATCCCGATAATATTTTGTGATGGCGGGAGAAGATGAGTGAGTGTTGAGAGTTGAGAGTTGAGAGTTGAGAGTTGAGAGTTGAGAGTTGAGATGGTAGCTATTAGCTGATTTTATCTAAATCTAATAACTACTAACTCAATGGGATGTTTTAAACGACATTTATATCTATAAATGAGCAAATTTGAAATTGTTCATTATTTTGTATTATTGCGGGGAATCAATCTTTATCTCTATACTGTTGACCGCGGCGAAGACTTATGTTAATAATACAGCCCGACGGAACTGCCTGCGGGCGCATGCCCGCCGC
>CADCOF010000027.1 GCA_902802975.1 uncultured Ruminococcus sp.
ATTATAACAACAATAAATTTGTGCAATGTGAAAAAGAATGATCGAAAGAAAATACTCGCAGCGAGTACTCATTGCACATTGCACATTGCTAATTCCTCATTTACTCAAAAACGTACTCTCCGTCTTTAAGATCGCACTTGACCTTGCTGCCCTTCTTTATTGTGCCGTCAAGTATTTTCTCACTGATAGCATCTTCAATTTTGGTCTGAATCGTGCGGCGCAGCGGTCTTGCACCGTATACATCGTCAAACCCCTCGTCTGCAAGCTTGTCTTTTACACTATCGGAAAATTCAACTTCAATATCCATTCCCTTCAGACGCTGTGCAAGAGTCTTGAGCATATTGCCCGCAATATCCTTGATTTCGTCGTGCGTCAGCTTGCTGAATACAATAACATCATCGACTCTGTTCAAGAACTCAGGCTTGAACACCTTTTTTAGTTCCTTCAAAACAATATCTTTGATATCCTTGTTGTCGCTGTCTTCGTCGCTGTTTGCGAAGCCCAGTCTCTTTCCCGTTTTATTTGTGATAAGCGACGCGCCGATATTTGACGTCATTACGATAACAGTGTTTTTGAAATCGACTGTCCTGCCCTGCGAATCTGTCAGTCTGCCGTCATCGAGTATCTGTAGAAGCATATTGAACACATCGGGGTGGGCTTTTTCGATCTCGTCGAACAGAATAACTGAGTACGGCTTTCTGCGAACTTTCTCGGTCAGCTGTCCGCCCTCGTCAAAGCCGACATATCCCGGAGGCGAACCGATGAGCTTTGCTACCGTGTGCTTTTCCATATATTCCGACATATCAAGGCGTATCATAGCGTCTTCGGTGCCGAACATCGTCTGCGCCAGTGCCTTTGTAAGCTCCGTCTTGCCAACGCCCGTGGGTCCCAGGAATATGAACGAACCTATGGGACGCTTCGGGTCTTTCAGTCCGACTCTGCCGCGCCTGATAGCTCTCGACACGCTTTCGACTGCCTCGCTCTGCCCTATTACTCTCTCGTGCAGCGTGTCTTCAAGTTTCAGAAGTCTTTGGCTTTCCTCTTCCGTCAGCTGCACTACAGGAACGCCTGTCCACATCGAAACTATCTTCGCTATATCCTCACTAGTGACTTCACCGCTGACCTTTCGGCTGCTCTCTTTCCATTCTGCTTTTATTTTGTCCTTTTGCTCCTTGAGCGACTTTATCTTATCTCTGATCTTTGCGCAGCGTTCAAACTCCTGCATATTAACTGCGCTCTCCATCTCAGCTTCCTGCTCTTTGATCTCGTTTTCGATCGTTTTCAGATCATCAGGCTCGGTGTATGCGTTCAAGCGAACTCTTGATGCCGCCTCGTCAACAAGATCGATAGCTTTATCGGGAAGATATCTGTCGTTGATATATCTCGATGAAAGTTTAACTGCCGCTTCGATAGCCTCATCAGTGATTTTTACTTTGTGATGAGCCTCGTATTTGTCGCGCAGACCTTTCAGTATTTCAACAGATTCCTCCTCGGACGGTTCGCCTACCGTTACAGGCTGAAAACGTCTTTCAAGCGCGGAATCCTTCTCGATGTATTTTCTGTACTCATTGAGCGTTGTCGCGCCGATGACCTGAAAATCGCCTCGTGCAAGACAAGGTTTGAGAATATTTGCCGCGTCGGTGCTGCCCTCGGACGAACCTGCGCCGACTATGGTATGCAGCTCATCTATGAACAGAATTATATCGGACGAATTTTTCACTTCGTCAATGGCGTTTTTGATACGCTCTTCGAAATCGCCTCTGTACTTTGTGCCAGCGATCATGCCGGTGAGATCAAGCGAAAAGATGCGCTTATCTTTCAGAAGCTCCGGCACCTCGCCCTCTGCGATTCTGAGCGCAAGCCCCTCTGCAACCGCAGTTTTGCCCACGCCCGGTTCGCCTATCAGGCACGGGTTATTTTTTGTGCGTCTGGACAATATCTGCGTAACACGCTCTATTTCTTTTTCGCGTCCGATAACCGGGTCTATCTTGCCCTGTCTTGCAAGCGCGGTCAGGTCTCTTCCGAACTGCTCCAGTGTTCTTGTGGAGCCTTTACCTCTTCTTTTGCCTGTGCTGCCCTCTGAGCCTTCATTCTCTGCGCCGATATCCTTCATCAAAGCTTCGCGTATATCGTCGGGGTCGGTGCCAAGCTGTACAATTATCGCATAGGCGTAGCTGTCCTCGTCCTCAAGCAGTGCGAGCAAAAGGTGTTCCGTGCCGATGTAGCTTGTGTGAAGTAAGTTTTTCTCGGCAATCGCCAATTGAAGTGTGTGCTTTGCGCGCGGCGTAAAATCGTTCGGGTCGAGTTTTACGCTGCTGTTGCCTGTTCCCAGCTTCTCCTTGATCTGCTTTAGAACGCTGTCGTAATCTACATTTTTTTCTTCCAGAAGAAGTGCCGCCGCAGATGTGCCCTCTGCCAGTATTCCAAGAAGGATATGCTCCGAGCCTATCCACGTATGACCTAATTTTATCGCTTCTTCGATGCAGCTGTTTATGGCAAGATTTGCTTTTTCCGAAAATCCTTGAAATTTGTATTTCATAATGTATACCTCCCTATTATACTAATCGTTTAATTTTTGTATCATTTTCTTGTCGAGCGCAGGCGAAAAAGTTTCTGTTTGTGTGGAGTTTGTGTGGAGTCTGTGTGAGTACTGCATTTTCCCGCATGGGCACCATCAGAAATCACCCACCAGCCGGCACATTGGATTCGTCTTGCTTACGCTCGCCGAATCCTCGTGCCTACTTTTTATTAACGCCGGTCACGTTTTTTGTGCTGCGCACATTATTATTTTTACTATTTGCATGCTTTACTTTTTCTCCTACATCTGCTTTTCCACTGGGGCACTGCCCCAGACCCCGCCCGCTTTTTGAAAAAAGCGGGGCAAAAACTTTAATCGCGCTCTACTAGATTTCTTATTACATTTGCTCTTAATGCGTCTCTCTCGCTCGCAGTCAATTCCTTTCCCACGCTCTGCATTAACGTCGCCGGCTGTATTTCCACAAACAACCTGTTGATCGTCTCAAGATCAATGTCTTTTATCAGCCCCGCCGTTATGCCAAAACGCACTCTCGAAAGCATCTTCTGCGCTTCCGCACAGTCAATAAGTCTTGCGCTTCTCAATATTCCCAACGCACGATATATTTTGTCTTGTATCTCGATTCTGGGCGCAAGCTTTTCTCTGTATGACAGTTCCTGTGCGATAAGTCTTTCTGTTATGCTGCGCAGATTCTCAATCGCTGTTTTTTCGCTTATTCCAAGCGTGATCTGATTTGACAGCTGATACATATCTGCTACCGGCTCGCTGCCTTCACCGTATGCACCTCTGATGGCAATTCCAAGCTTTGACAAGTTTTCGCCCATCTTTCTCATGACTTTGGCTTCGGTCAATGCGGGAAGATGCAGCATTACCGACGCCCTCATGCCTGTGCCGAGGTTTGTCGGGCATTGAGTCAGATATCCGAGCGTATCCGAGAACGCGAATTTCAGCCTCTCGTCAAGCAGAGTGTCTATCCGGCTCGCCTGCTCGTAAGCGCGATCAAGGTCGAAGCCCTCGCACATCACCTGCAGTCGCACATGATCTTCTTCATTGACCATGATAGACACGCTTTCATCGTCAAGCAGAAGGAGAGATTTTGTACCCTTTGCGGAAATAAACTCAGGGCTTACCAAATGACGTTCAACAAGAGAAACGCGCTCGCCCATAGGTATATTATCCACATCTATACATGAAAATCTTGGCGAAATAACGGAGCCGGAATTTAAAACTGCATCTTTTACTTTTTCAGCGATACGGACTCTGAGATCGTCCGAACATCTTGCGGGGAACGGAAACTCCTCAAGATTTCGCGCCAGCCTGATTCTGGTGCTGATAACAACGCTGCCGTTTTTTCCGTTTTTCTCATACCACTTTTTATCCATGACTAAGCCTCCCCTTCGCTCTTTTTGCTGTCAATACGGGCTTTTATTGCATTGATTCTGTCTCTGAGTGCCGCTGCCTGTTCAAACGCCTGAGTTTTTATTGCCTCTTGCAGCTGAGTCTGCAGCGTCTCAAGTTCGGTTTTTTCTGCCTTAACGGGAATATCTTTAGCCGCCTGACCGCTTTCAAGTCTCGCAGTGCGCAGACGCTTGCCGGTATGGACAGTGTTTCCGTGAATACGCTTTATCGAGGGCAGAAGTCTCTCATAGAACGTGTCGTAGCATTTTGCGCAGCCGACCTTGCCGCTTTTTGATATTTGCGAGAAAGTCGCGCCGCAGCCCTCGCATTTTACTTCTTTGGCGAGCGCGTTCATAGACGGCATACCCAAGAAGCTGCTCATCATATCAGCAATATTCGGGAACGGGTCGATACTTGTTTTGAAGCCCATTTTAGCTGCGCATTCGCTGCAAAGGTCCATTTCGGTCAGCTTTCCGTTAATGATCTGTTTTATATGTGTATTAGCCTGATTAGTTTTACATTTTTGACACAACATAATATCACTCCTTCGAAATTGCAAGCAGCATATTTTTGAATATTGCCGCTCTCATAACGTCACGTTTTTCGGGTTCGATCACTTTGTACGCCTGATCGCTCAACGCTGCCGACATAAGCCTTGCGCAGGTTACGTCAATCAGTCGGCGCGCCAACAGCTCTGCTATGATATTCTGCGCGCTGTTTGCGTCGATAGCCGAACCGATACTCTGCATTACATGCTGCAGTGCGGACACTTTATCCATACTTATTCGTGTGATCTTGATATATCCGCCGCCGCCTCGTCTGCTTTCCACGATATAGCCTTGTTCCGGCGTAAAGCGTGACGTGATCACATAATTGATCTGCGACGGCACGCACCCGATCTCCTCGGCAAGCTCGTTTCGCTTTATTGTTGCGGACGAATTCGACGCGCTGTCCTCCTCCAGCATATCCATTATATATTGGGCTATAAGATCGCTTATTCGCATCACGCTCACCTCACTTTCACTGATTTACTTTTTGACTTTGTTTGACTTTAACTTTGTCTTTGACTTTCTTTGACTTTACGATTATTATTATATCCATTTAGTCAGAAAAAGTCAAAATCAAATAAGGTCAAATTCCCGAATTACAGCAGCTTAGCTCCAATTTTCTAACTAAATCTAAGTTTATCTCAATTAATCATGAATTTTTGATGTATAATATTCACTATAACTTTTTTACTCATTTATGCAAATTCCGGCGGTGTCCGGTTCAACAGGCTTATCTTCAGCCAGCAGGGAGAGACACACTCTCTTTACTCTTTATTTTCTTTATTTCTTTGTCCGGTCTCCGTGACGGTGGTCCCCCCGGTCTCCGTGACGGTACTCCCCCGGTCTCTGTGACGGTACTCCCCCCGGTCTCCGTGACGGTACTCCTCCGGTCTCTGTGACGGGTGTTACATCCGTCTTATCCGCCGGTGGTATGCAAGCCCCATGTGAGCTTTTTACCTAAAACAGCTGCGCAAAAACTCAAAAAAGAACGTTCTTAATTCTTTTTAGTTGCTTGAAAAGAATTTAGAAATGTGTTAAAATATACATAATGTAAAGATTTTATGCCGCTTTGCGCCTAGCTGCAAGTCGGACTTTTCAACGGAAAGAGGTAATGCTAATGCCCGCAGATCTACACATCCATTCAAAAATATCCGATGGCTCCACAGAAATAGACGAGATAGTTCTCATAGCCAAAAACAAAGGTCTAACCGCCATTTCCATCACCGATCATGATACCCTGGCAGGGTCTGACCGTGCCGAGGGGTTCGGAGAAAGATTCGGAGTAAAAATAATCCACGGCGCAGAAGTTTCTTCTATAGACCCAAAAACCGGGCGCAACGTACACATTTTATGCTATTTGCCATCTTCACGCGAGCGAATTTCTACTTTGATGCGCACTACGCTGCGCAGCCGCCGCATGGCTCTTCAAACTGCAGCGCAAAAGGTGACTGTTGCATATCCCATTCCATATGATATGATACTGCGCAGGAGTGCAGGCAGCAGCTGCATCTACAAACAGCACGTTATGCGCGCGCTCATGGACGCAGGATACACGAGCGATATGTTCGGCGACGTCTTCCGCAAACTCTTCGACCGCAGATTCGGACTGGCAAAAGTAAAAATCGAGAAACCAAGCGTATTTGAAGTTCTCAGGATTGCCCGCGAATCAGGCTGCGTAACAATACTGGCGCACCCGAACGTGTATAATAATTACGACCTTATTCCTGAGCTTATCGAACATGGACTTGACGGTATTGAGGTGTATTATCCCCGTGCAAGAGAGGACGACGAAAAAGTTCTGGGTGACATTTGCCGTGAACACAACCTGATAATGACAGGCGGCACCGATTTCCACGGCTGCAACACAGACGACCCCCACCCCATTGGAACATGCACCACCTCCGACGACCAGCTTGAGCGAATTATTGCCCTGGCAAAAAGCCGCAGCGGCAAAAAGCAGTTCAAATAAATGGCTCGTTACCATGATGAGCGGATTGTAGTAACTACATATTTTTTAACCTAACGGGCAAGAAGTCCCCCGCCTCTATAGGCGGTGCGTACTTCACCTATACTATAAATGAGCAAATTTTGAATTGTTCGTCAATATCAACAAATTTGCGTCGCCTTGGAGCGGCGAGGGAACATGGTGCAAA
>CADCOF010000028.1 GCA_902802975.1 uncultured Ruminococcus sp.
GGTTTGCACCATGTTCCCTCGCCGCTCCAAGGCGACGCAAATTTGTTGATATTGACGAACAATTCAAAATTTGCTCATTTATAGTTTGCTAAATGTATCAAGATAATCTTTTTTCTCGATTGACATTTCGACTATTTCCCATTTTTCTCCAAAAACTTCATATACTTCTTTGTCTTCGCTGCAAACTTCTTTGAAGCCGGCGGCTTTATAACAGTGATATGCCGGCTCGTTATTCTCAAATACGCCAATCGTCACTCTTTCAGCTTTTGCGATGTTGAAGGCATAATCGAAAGCAAGCCTGATCATTTCTTTTCCGTATCCGTGACCACGCTTTTCATCATCTAAAATTACAAAGCCGATTCGCAGTATACTGTGATTACCGCCGACATACCTTAGGATAAAATGACCGACTGCACCACTTTCGTCGCATGCGGTAAACGGGTAAAAATTATCGCCTTCGGCACAATCACCGTTGCATTCAAAATACTTGTAATTCATATCATGTTCGGAAATAGGGTAGTGGTCGTATCTGTCGGACGTCCATTTTCTGAAGACGTCCTCGTTTTTGACCCATGACAGTATTGTCTTTGCATCTTCTTTTTTGTAAGGCCGTAAGTACATTTATATGTTCTCCTTATCTGTATTGAGATGTAAAACCGTAATATTCCTCCAGTGAAAGACCGCTTTCGGCTATTGCCGCTGCATTGTCGCCAACATATCTGATGTGCCACGGCTCGTAAATGTATCCCGTTGCCCACTCTTTTCCCTGCGGGTATCTGATAATAAATCCGTATTCATGACAATGCTCTTCAAGCCATATTGCTTCCTTCGTGCCGGCAAAGCTGCTGTTTACAATGTTGCAGTCAATCGCAAGACCCGTTTGATGTTCGGAATATCCGGCGCGCGCCGAGAATGTGTCGGCTGATTGTCTTCCATACGTATTTACGTAACTGTTATAAAGCTGTCTCTGAGTTTCATATGAACGAAAGCCTGATGAAATGTATATGTCGATACCGTCTTCCCTTGCGCCGGCACGCAGCTCCTCGAATGCGTCACGGCACTGTGAAGTCAGCCCGCCGGGATTGTATCCATCCGGCAGGGGATACGTTTTATTAACAACAAGTATTCCGTCAACATAGTATACCCCGCCTATATTTTCTACAACATCGCTGTATATAGGCTCGTCTTCAGGATTGTCTTCCTGCTCGTCTGCATTGTCCTGATAATCCTCATTATTTTCGTTTTCGTTATCGTCGGTATTCTCATTGTTCTGAGGGCTTGTCTGTCCGCCTTGGACGTCATTATCGCTGTCGATCTGAGTATTTGCGTTGGAGCTTGATTCGCGCGAAATATCGTTTATTACCGTCATGGTAACGGAGTCTTTGACTCTTTTATCGCTGCCAAGTACCGCGGTTATTGTGCATATTCCGGTTTTTTTTGCAGTGATATTTCCGCTGCTGTCGATATCTAAAATATCGGGGTCGGAGAAAGTGACCTCAACTTCACTCGGGTCAATTGTTTTGTCCGACTGAGTTATCTCAATGGGCAGGCTGTGACCCTCAACCATAATGGTCATCATCGTCAGGTGGATATCGGCAGGCTTTGGCTTTTTTACAGTGATGTATGCTTTATCTGTAGTGCCGTTCACATCTGCCGTGATTACGCATTTTCCGTTTTTTAACGCTGTGACCTGCCCGTTTTTGTCAACCGCGGCAATTTCATCATCGCTGCTTTTCCACTTGATTGCCGCACCCTTGGGCAAATCAGCATATTTGATTTTTTCAGATTGTCCTTCTTCCAGAGTCAGTTCGGTCGTCTCCAATGAGAATTTCTTTTTTACCGTGTCCGGCGTATCTATAGTTTCAGGTGTATCTATTGTCTGCGCCGTATCGGCTGTCTGCACCGGAGTTATTGTTACCGGATGCGGCGGTTCTTTTTTTGTACCGCATGCAGCCAAAACAGCAGCCGACAATACAGCCGCCGCAGCGAAACTTATATATTTATTCATAAACACATACCTTCTTTATTGGCTTTATTGGCGCAGGATTATTCCAAGAGAAATGTCATCGCCGCTGCCTTTTTGTGACAACTTCGGAAGATAATCAAGCAGCTCCAGAATAGCAAAGCTTTCGCTCATATCTGTGAACGAATTTATTATCATATTGTAAAAATCATGCAGCTTATCGTCGCTTACAAAGCAGTTGTCAACTCCGTCGCTGGAAATAAAAAGAGCTTTTGGTATTTTTTTGCTGAAATGATGACGCATATTGTATATTGCTGTTCTGTCGCATATCGACGTTGTCAGATTCAGCATACAGCGTGCGTCTTCGGGGATAGGGTGATTGAAATTTCCCTGGTGGTCAACGGTTACGCATTTACCGTCACCGATGTGGATACCGAACCAGAAATCATCTGCAACAACATTCATTATCATTGTTGTGCCGTAGGCGTATTCTATCTTGTCTCCCAAAGCATACTTCATTCTCATTCTGGGATCAACATTTTCAAGTTCGTCCATCGTGAACGGATCTTCGGCGTAATCTTCTGCAACAAGATCATTCCATTTGGAAATAATGCTTTTTTCAAGCTGCACAAGCATTTCGTCAACTTTCACCTCATCATCGGCGTAAAACGAAAGCATCGGAATAATATCGCGATCAGCCAGACAGTATTTCACGGATTTAACGGCAAACTCACTGCCGCGGTCGGAACGAAAATAATCGTTGCCGCCGTGACCATCGCATACAGCTGTGAGAATATAATCGCTTTTGTTGACGCTTACAGATGCGTCCTGACAGGGCTTGCGGGCCTTTTTATGGCTTGCGCCCATAACCGTAAAATTATAAGCTTTGTATTTCACAATTTCACTACCATTCTATAAAATCGTCATCGCTGTCAAAATCGCCGTTGTCGTATGCCGCGTTAACTTGTTCCACAAAAACGTCCTGCTTCGACTTGATTTCATCTACGGAACCGCCACCGACAGCCATGCTTTGCGACCCTATCTGAGACGACGTGACAGAAACAAACCGTATCATTTTTTTGAGAGCTTCGGGATTATGTACCGACAGCACGCTTTCTTCGTTTCCGGTGAATTCGGCAAGAACATCGCGGTTTGCGTTTTCGCCAATGGCAACGGCCACCTTGATAGCTTTTTTGAACCAGTTGTTTTGGCGCAGCAGCTCAAGCCCTTCACGGTAATTATCAGTAGGCGCACCGTCGGACAAAAGGAATATTGCCGGTGCAAAGGAGCCTGTAACATCGCTCATAAAAGAATTTCTGGAAAGCTTTTCGTTTAGCATTTTGCACGCTTTTCCAAGATCGGTCAGACCTATAGCGTTCAAATACTGCCATTCGAAGCCGTCTGCCGGAATGGGGTTTTCTGTTATCCAGCGTGCGCCGCTTGAAAATTCAAGCACGGCGATTTTTATTTCTGCGTCCGCGTTGTTTTCGGAGATTTCACGAATTTCGGGGATAACGTCCTCAACGGCCTGATTTAACGTACCGATCTTTGATCCTTCCATACTGCCCGAGGTATCCACTAAAAAAAACAAAACCATAGTGCGGCGGGCAACCTCGACAACATCGTCGTATATATTAGCCAATACTATTCCTCCAAACAAAATTCATACACATATATTATACTACCTGAATTTGTTTTTGTGAACTACCCATTGTCTAAAGCCAATGGGCTTCCTGCTTCATCGTCATCGTAACCTACTAACTCCACAGGCGTAAATTCGGGCTGCACCATCCCTACTGCCGCTATTATAAAACAAAACTTTCGTTTTGTCAAC
>CADCOF010000029.1 GCA_902802975.1 uncultured Ruminococcus sp.
ACAAGCACATGGCGTATCCACATCGGCTTGTTAATGTCCGACAGATATTTTGCCATTGCCTTGATATTGTCATTGCCCATTCCTGTAAGCTGTTTGTGCGATTCGTTATCCCAATCCTTAAGATCAAGAATAATCAGATCAGTCAGTTTCATAAGCCTGTCAAATTTAGCAAGCCAAGTTTCGTCTGTGCTGAAAGGCTGCCCGGCTGTGTCAATCGCTGTGTGGATATTTTTCTTTTTTGCAAGCTTAAAAAATTCGATCAGAAAATCTATCTGCAAAAGCGGTTCGCCGCCGCTTACGGTAATGCCGCCGTCTTTTTTCCAGTACGGCGCAAAGCGATAAACCTTGTCGAACAGCTGCTTCGGCGTCCACAGCGAACCGCCGCCTGCCCATGTTTCGGGATTATGACAGTATTTGCAGCGTAAAGCGCACCCCTGCATAAACACTACAAATCTGACGCCGGGACCGTCCACAAGCCCGAAGCTTTCGAGCGAGTGAACGTTTCCTTTTATTTCGTCTCTGCCGTAATTATATGCCATTTTGCTGCCTTACATTATTTTGTGACATGTGCGGGCAATGACATCAAGCTGCTGCTGCCTTGAAAGATTTATGAATTTTACGGCATAGCCCGAGACTCTTATCGTAAAATTCGCATACTCTTCCTTTTCGGGGTGCTCCATTGCGTCAATAAGCTTGTCTGTGCCGAAAACATTTACGTTGAGATGATGCGCGCCCTGATCGAAGTAGCCGTCCAGAACCTGAACCAGCTTTTCTTTTCTCTCATTATTATCATGACCGAGTGCGTCGGGGCTTATCGTCTGCGTATTCGAAATACCGTCGAGTGCCCATTCATAAGGCAGTTTTGCAACGGAATTCAGCGATGCCAGCAGACCGCTCTTCTCTGCGCCGTAACTCGGATTTGCACCGGGTGAGAACGGCTCGCCCGATTTTCTGCCGTCGGGCAGCGCGCCTGTTGATTTTCCGTACACCACATTCGAAGTGATCGTGAGAATGGATGTTGAAGGTTCTGAGTTTCTGTACGTGTGATATTTCTTGATCTTGTCAAGGAATGTTTTGAGCAGCCAGCGGGCTATCTCGTCTGCACGCTCGTCGTCGTTACCGTAACGCGGGAAATCTCCCTCTGTCTCGTAATCTACAACAAAGCCCTGCTCGTTTCGAATTGTTCTTACCTTAGTATACTTGATCGCGCTGAGCGAATCCACAACGTGCGAGAAGCCTGCAATACCGGTTGCAAATGTTCGGCGTACATTCGTATCGATAAGAGCCATTTCGGCAGCCTCATAGTAGTATTTATCGTGCATATAATGAATCAGGTTCAGAACGTTGACATAAACTCCGGCAAGCCAGTCCATCATCAGCAAATATTTTTCAATGACCTCGTCAAAATCAAGATATTCGGAAGTGATAGGCGCGTATCTCGGTCCGATTTGTTCAAACGTCATTTCGTCAACGCCGCCGTTTACCGCGTAGGTCAGGCACTTTGCAAGGTTTGCTCTTGCGCCGAAAAACTGCATTTCCTTGCCCGTCTGAGTTGCCGAAACACAGCAGCAAATTGAATAATCATCGCCCCATACAGGCTTCATCACATCGTCGTTCTCATACTGTATCGAGCTTGTGGTAATGGAGATATGAGCGGCGTAATGCTTGAAGTTTTCGGGCAGTGCCGACGAATAGAGAACCGTAAGGTTAGGTTCGGGAGAAGGCCCCATGTTTTCAAGCGTGTGGAGAAAACGATAATCGTTTTTCGTTACCATTGGGCGGCCGTCCATGCCGATACCGCCGACTTCCAATGTAGCCCAGACGGGGTCGCCGGAAAACAGCTGATTGTATGACGGAATACGAGCAAATTTTACCATTCTGAATTTCAGAACAAGGTGATCGATAAGCTCCTGAGCTTCCTGTTCGGTGATATCACCGTTTTCAAGGTCTCTTTCAATATAAATATCAAGAAATGTGGATATTCTGCCAACGCTCATTGCCGCGCCGTTTTGCGTTTTGATCGCTGCAAGATATCCGAAATAGAGCCACTGAACAGCTTCCTTCGCGTTTTTTGCCGGCTGTGAAATATCAAAGCCATAGCTTTCTGCCATAGCCTTCATGCCTTTGAGAGCCTGCACCTGCGATGCGATCTCCTCACGCAGACGAATTATGTCTTCGGTCATAGTGCCGTTGCCGCAGTTTGCGTGATCCTTCAATTTTTCCTGTATCAAAAAATCTATTCCGTAAAGTGCAATCCTTCTGTAATCTCCTACGATTCTGCCTCTGCCGTAAGTATCGGGAAGACCTGTAATAACATGAGAATGACGGCACTTCATCATTTCGGGAGTGTATGCCATAAACACTGCGTCGTTATGCGTGCGGTGGTATTCCGTAAATATTTTGTGAAGTTCGGCAGAAGGAGTATAGCCGTGAGTGGTGCAAGCCTGTTCAGCCATACGAATACCGCCATACGGCATAAATGCTCTTTTAAGGGGCTTATCTGTCTGAAGTCCGACGACTTTCTCAAGCTCCTTCATATCTTCGCTGATATATCCCGGCTTGTGAGAAGTAAGACCTGATACGATATCTGTATCCATATCCAGAACGCCGCCTTTTTCGCGTTCCAGCTTTTGAAGCTTCTGAACCTCGCCCCAAAGTTTGTCTGTGGCGTCTGTTGCTCCGGTCAAAAAGCTTTCGTCGCCGTCATAGGGGCGGTAATTTTTTTGAATGAAGTCACGAACGTTAACTTCTTCCTGCCAAAGATGTCCTTCGAAACCTTCCCATTGAGAAAAAGCTGACATTTTATTTTCCCCCTTCTTGAGATTTTAGATTTGAGAGTTGAGAAGAATGCGGAATTAGCAAAACAACTCTCCATACTGATTTCAACTTTGATCAAAACGCTATTTTTTTAGCAAGATAATCGGTGAGTTCATCTATTGCAACGCGCTCCTGCTGCATTGTA
>CADCOF010000030.1 GCA_902802975.1 uncultured Ruminococcus sp.
AGTTTTTCGCCAAGCCTTTTTTCAAAAAGGCTTGCCGCCGGAGGCATACCGAAAGCTTAAGTTGATGACACTGCCCGGGGAGCTGCATCCCCGGCAGCATGCCGCCCGCAGGTTGGTTGAGGGAAGAAAAAATGTTGAACGCGGCGAAGATTATCGTTTACGATACAGCCGGACGGAATTGGGAGCGGCAGCATGCCGCCGGAACTGCCTGCAGGCGCATGCCTGCCGCCCGTAACTTTTTTTTCATAGTGTTTACGGTATTTTCATATTCGGCAAATAGGCTTGTAAAAAAAGCGATAATGATGTATAATTGTGTGGAAAGTACTTAAAATTCTACAATTATTTACAAAAAGGATGTGAATCTTGTGGCAAAGCACACTATACGAATATTAAACTACAATTTGACGCTTACTTCTGATGACGATAAGTCATATATTGAAAATATAGCGAAGAAAGTAGAACAAAATACCAGATCGTTGTCGGACGCTATGCCTACCCGTAACATGACGGAAGTGGCTCTGTTTGTTGCTATGGATTATTGCGACAGATATATGAAATCTGTTAACGATGGTGCGGCACTTAGGAATCAAATCAAAGATTATCTCAAAGACACAAGCCGGGTTCGTCAACAGTTGGTGACTGCAAATGCGGAAATAGAGCAGCTTCGCAAAGAAATAGCACAGCTCAAAGGCGAAAAAAGCGAGAATACTCCCGCTGCGCCCGAAAAGCCCGCCGAAGAACCGGAAAAAGAACAGGTAAAAATTCCATCTCGTGATATTCCTGCGCCGGCTCCCACTGCTCCCGTGCCAACTAAAGAAGGGCTTTTTGGCAAAAAGAAAAACTCCAAAAACAAAAAAAAAGAAAATAAACAGACTGCGCCGCGTAATGTCTGGGGTGCAGATACAAATTCCGAAAGCGCAGATGCTGCTGTCGATATCATGAGCTTTTTCGAGCAGCACGCTGTCGATGATGAAGACTGATCTAAGGAGTTATTAGTTTTAAGTGAAAAACAAACTTGAAATATTAGCACCCTGTGGCTCGCTCGATTCCGTTTACGCAGCATGCCGCATGGGTGCAGATGCTGTTTATATCGGGCTTTCCCGATTCAGTGCGCGGGAATATGCCACAAACTTCAACGACGAAGATCTGATAAAAGCACTGACATACTGCCGACTTCACGGAGTAAAAGTTCATATTGCAATAAATACGCTTATTCGTGACGATGAGTTTCAGGACGCGCTAAACGAGGCTGTAAAAGCATACTTACTAGGAGCGGACGCTTTTATTGTTCAGGACTGGGGCTTGTCTCAAAAAATCAAGTCCGCATGCCCCGAGGCGGCACTCCATGCCTCAACGCAAATGACGGTGCATACTCCCGAAGGTGCGGCACTTTTGTATAAATGGGGTTTTGACCGCGTTGTGCTTGCGCGTGAAATGAGCCGAAACGAAATCGCGGAAGTTATCGCGGCGTGTCCTGTTGAAACCGAAGTCTTTGTCCACGGCGCTCTGTGTATGTGTGTGTCGGGGCAGTGTTATCTTTCGGCAACATTCGGCGGTCGAAGCGGCAACAGAGGACGCTGCGCCCAGCCGTGCAGACTGCCGTTTTCGGTAAAAGGCGGCACCGGACATGACCTCAGCTTAAAAGACAACTGCACTATTGAGCATTTGAACGATATCCAACAAATGGGCGTGACAAGCGCAAAGATTGAGGGGCGAATGAAACGCCCGGAATATACCGCAGCTGCTGTTAAAGCGTGCCGCACTGCGTTGGACAGCGGAAAAGCCGACCCAAATGACATAGACACTCTGCGAAAGGTGTTTTCGAGAAGCGGTTTTACAGACGGATACTACACCGCAAAGCGCGGGCGCAGTATGTTCGGAACACGTTCCAAAGAAGACGTGACCGCGGCAACGTCAAAGCTGCTGGCACAGATACGCAGCACATACAAAGATGAAAAGCAGTCGCGCCCGATCTCTTTTGAACTTACGGTAAAATCCGGGGAACCGGTGCGTCTCACAGCCTCGTCAGACGATTATTCCGCTGAAATAATCGGTTCGGTGCCTGAGATTGCGCAGACGCTGCCGCTTACAAGCGAAAATGCCCGTAAAGCACTCGCAAAAACAGGCGGCACAGCTTTTTTTGCAGACAAAATTGACTGTAAGATAGACGGAACATCTGCCGTTGCGCTTTCACAGATTAATAAAATGCGGCGTGACGCAATTGATGAACTTTCGAAAAAAATAACGGCAAATGTAAAACGTGCCAAAGGAAATGACGAATTAATCATATCCGAGCCATATATCACTGCCAAAAACGAACCTGCACTTCGCGCCGTATTTGCGGACTGTATTGTACCCGATGAATTCAAATGCTGTGAGATAATATTTGTGCCGCTGTTTTCGAGTGAAGATGAGATCACACAGCTGATTAAACGAGGATTCAACGTTGGAGTCAAGCTGCCACGGGTGTTTTTTGGTGGAGAAGCGCGCGTAAAAAAGGCGTTGGACGCGGCATTGACGCTTGGCATTACGGACGCTTACTGCGCGTCTATAGGTGCTGCCGCAGTCGCTTTGAAAATGGGCTGCAAGGTTCACGGCGGATTTTCACTCAATGTGTATAATACATATTCACTTGAATATCTTTGTAATATAGGAGTATGTGATACAGAGGTATCCATAGAATTAACCAATGAACAGATCAATGCTCTTGGCGGAACTATACCGCGCGGGATAGCGGCATACGGACACATGCCGCTCATGATAACGAGAAACTGCCCGAATGTAAACGGCGGCGGGTGCAGCAAATGCAGCGGAAAAAGCAAGATCACAGACCGCAAGGGCAAAACGTTTACCTTAATGTGCAGCAGCGGATGTACGGAGCTTTTGAACTGCGACGCGCTTGTGCTGTCGGACAAGCTTGCATACTTTCGAAATATCGATTTTGCAGCACTCCATTTCACATATGAGTCGATGGAGGAACGCTTGGAAATACTTGATCTGTACATAAAACAAAAAAAGCCCGATTTCAAATGTACGGGCGGGTTATATTTTTATAGCTATAAATGAGAAAAGCGGCGCGCCGCCTCTCTCGGTACGCGGTTTAATTTTTCGTTATAGTAGCTTCTTAGCGCGCGTACCCCGGCTTGCCCGGCAAGCCTTCTTTAGTGGGTTTAGCTTTTTTACCTTAAATCA
>CADCOF010000031.1 GCA_902802975.1 uncultured Ruminococcus sp.
ATGCACAAAAATTTCTTGTTTTACTCCTTCCGTCACGCCTGCGGCGTGCCACCGTCTCCACTGCCGTCGGGGACGGTTGCCAACCGCCGTAAGGCGGTGGAGGGGTTCATGCTCAGAACTTTTGGCACAGTCTGCATTGAATATTGCACATTTACTATTGGGAGAGTTTCTATGAGAATTTTTTCGTTGATCGCCGAGTTTAATCCTTTCCATAATGGGCATAAATATTTGATCGACTGCGCGCGAAATCAGGGCGCGGAATGCGTGGCTGCTGTCATGAGCGGTAATTTCGTTCAGCGCGGCGGCTGCGCCGTTGCCGGAAAGTACGCACGCGCAAAAGCCGCAGTGCAAAACGGCGTGGATATCGTGTTGGAGCTGCCCTGCATTTATGCCGTCTCAGGGGCGGAGTATTTTGCGCTGGGCGGCGTTATGACGATTAACTCCTGCGGCGTTGTGAGCGATATAATTTTCGGCTCGGAATGCGGCGATATCGACTCACTGCGCGCCTGTTCGGCTATGCCTGATAATGCCGAAATAAAAGCCCGTATGCAAACGGGCGTAAGCTACCCCCGCGCTGTCCACTTGGCGAGTGACTCGGCGAGCATTTTTCGAAATCCCAACGACACGCTGGCTGTTGAGTACCTGCGCGCACTCGATCGGCTGAATTCTTCCATAACGCCCCACTGCGTCAAGCGCGTCGGTGTTCATCACGACAGCAATAACCAGGAAGGTGTGTTTGCCAGTGCATCACATATTCGAAATATGATTTTTAATAACGATAACTCATATAAAAAATATATGCCCCTCTCGGCTGCCGAAATTATACAAAACGAAATAGACGCACACGCCTGCCCGGTGAGCCTTACCAATAATGAAAAAGGCGTGCTGACCGTTCTGCGCCAAATGAACACGGAACAGCTCCGCGCAATTCCCGAGGTGTCGGAAGGACTCGAAAACCGAATCGCAGACGCTGCACGAAAAAGCACCGATATCGAAAGCCTGATCTCCGAAATAAAATGCAAACGCTACACATTTGCCCGGATAAACCGCATTATCACAAACGCGTATATCGGCGTGCCCGATGTGCAGCCAAATAGTGATATCGGATACGTAAGGGTTCTTGCGTTCAATTCACGAGGGCGCGAAATGCTGCACATGATGAAAAAAACTGCAATGGTTCCCGTAATCATTAACGCGCGTGATTTCAAAAAGATTTCAGGAAACGCAAAAGCTATTCTCGATCGTGATCTTAAAGCGTCCGATATGTATTCTCTTTGCCTCCCAAAAATCACAAAGTGCGGCATAGATTATTTTACAGGCGCACTTTATATATGACAAATCTGTAATATTTTACCCCCTTTACAAAACATTGGCATTGGGGTATTATTAGTATGTATATCGTTGGTTGAGAGTGGAGTTGTTTCACTCCTTCCGTCACGCCTGCGGCGTGCCGACGGCAGATGAGACGCTGTCACAGAAGGTGACTGAGGGAGTTGTACAAAATGACGAACAATTCAAAATTTGCTCATTTATAGAAATAAAGAAAAGTAAAGAAAAAGAAAAGAAGGAATAACGATGAACAATACGAAAGGAAAGCTCGATACGTCTGCACAAGATGACGCTTACGAAAACGACGTTTACGAAGATGACGTTTACGAAAACAACGTTTACGAAGAAACATCTTCCGAAGAGGCGACAACGGAAAACAAATCAGACAGCAAAAAACTCCTGAAAATATTTGTTCCGGCTGCTGCGGTTATCCTTACCGCGGGTGTGATTATTTCTGCTGCAAGTCTGAACTTCTTTTCCGCAGAAACACATGAGGCTTTCATCTCCACAGAACAAAGCGGCGCAGAGCTTGCCGCCCCACAGGGCATATTTATCAGCGGCATTTCGGTTGCGGACATTGATCTAGGCGGTCTCACCATGAAAGAAGCCAAAGATAAGCTGATGAAGAAAGAATCAGACATGATTCCCTCAATCAACTACACTCTGACATGCGGCGAGAGAGTTGTGTACCTCACAGAAGACGATTTCGGCTATACCTTCGATACGGTGAAAGTACTCAATGAGGCGTATGAGTACAGCGAATATATGCGTGATCTTCTCATGACCGAAGGACGTGCCCATCTGCGCGCAAGCGAACAGAAGAATTACCCGATTACAATGACTTTTGACGATTCTTCTGTTAAGACGATATGCGATGAAGTCGCAAAAAAGGTTGATATTCCCGTTCAGCAGGCACATGTTGAAAGTATCGACGTTACGCGCAAAAAAATTGCCGATATGTTCACATTTGCCGATGGAGTAACAGGCGCAAAGCTCGATGTGGACGATCTCCTCACACAGCTCAATACTTTGATAAAGTCGGAACGCTATACCGCTGATGTTATCGGTCAGATGACTATAACAAAGCCTGAGGTTGATCTCGAAAACCTGAAGAAAAATCTCGTGATGATCTCACATTATATCACATATTCGGGCAACACATGGGCGGGCAACATGAACATGACCACAGCAATGAAGTCGATGAACGGCACCATTATCCGTCCGGGCGAGGTTTTTTCATTCAACGAAAAGACAGGCGACTCCAACCAGGCAGAAAACGGCTATTATTCTGCCGGCGTAATCGTTGGCGGGCGTTCTGCGGACGGTATCGGCGGCGGTATCTGCCAGGCGGCAACGACCATCTACAACGCGGCTATCAGAGCCGATATGACTGTTGTGGAGCGCGAACCGCACACATGGCCGTCGGTTTATGTTCCGATTGGCATTGATTCCGCTATCGACTACGGGCTTATCGACATGAAATTCAGAAACGACACCGAACACGAGGTGTATCTGATCTGCTACATGGACGGCGGCACGCTGCACGCATACATTTTCGGGTATAAGCCCGACAGCTATGACGAGATATGCACAAATTCATGGTACACGGGCGGCGGTGGAGTCGGTTTCGGTGCAGAAGCTCAGAGAAATTACTACAAAAACGGAAAGATAGTTAAAACGCTTGATCTTCCTTCATCTTTTTACGCCAATGGCGGCGGCACGAGCTACAGTTTTGAAGAAGAACCGTCAGGATACGTTTTCAAGCGCGTTTATACCGACGCACAGGCGAAAGATGGCGTTCTGAGCTATCCCGAAATATGCAAAGACAAAGAAACGTCGGATATCCCCGAGCCGTTCGGCGAAGATGAAAATAAAGACTCAGATAATGACGATCTTTTCTGAATATGTTCTGTTGAGTTATTAGTTATTAGATTAGCTACCAACTACTAATGTAAATGTTTTGAATATATTCACAAATAGTTTGTTGACATTTACACCACAACTGTTTATAATATGTTCGTATTATTAGTGAACGAGGTGGTGATGAAATGGACGATAATGACGATCTGTTGGTTTTGACAGATGATGAGGGAAACGATGTTACTCTTGAATTTGTGGATAGAATTGAATATAGAGGCGAAGAATACGCGGTCATGATACCTGTTGACGAGGACAACGAAGAAGACGCCGCAAGTGTTGTGATAATGAGAATAGACGAAGACGCAGACGGCGACGAGGCGTTTTCTTCAATAAACGACGACAAGATCATGAATAAGGTTTTTGAGATATTCAAGACAAAATTCAGCGATGAATACGACTTTGAATAAAGGGTGTCATATTATGAATTGTCCGTTTTGCAGTCGTGAGATGGTTCACGGCACATTCAAGTTCAGTGGAACACTTATGCCGAAATGGGTAGGCGACAACGACCCGCCGAGCTTTTTTGGCGGAAATATAGTAAAAGGTCTCCGCAAGAACAATTCGCAGTATGAGACAAGCGGATTTTTGTGTAACGCGTGCGGCAAGCTGCTGATTGACGCAAAAGTTTGATTCAATTAGCAATGCGCAATATTCAATGTGCAATGTGCAATGAATACTTGCTGCGAGTGCATCACTCTCGAACACAAATTTTCGCACTGCAATGATTTATTGTCGTTGTGATAAACTATCGCATTTCACACCATTGCACATTCAGACTGTGCCAAAAGTTCTGAGCATGAACCCCTCCACCGCCTTACGGCGGTTGGGAACCGTCCCCGACGGCTGGG
>CADCOF010000032.1 GCA_902802975.1 uncultured Ruminococcus sp.
GCCCGCGCCTAAAATGACGTGTTTAATGGCTCTTTCTGTTCAAAAATATATGGAAATCAATAATAACAACATCATAAAGTTTTTGCCTCGCTTTTTTCAAAAAGCGGGCGGCGGCGGGCATGCGCCCGCAGGCAATACGCGCATGAGCTGTGTGCAAATCAAAATTGAAAGACCCGCGCCTAAAATGACGTGTTTAATGGCTCTTTCTGTTCAGAAATATATGGAAATCAATAATAACAACATCATAAAGTTTTGCCCCGCTTTTTTCAAAAAGCGGGCGGGGTTTGGGGGTGCGGTCTGCCGGGGGCAGACGTTGCCGAAAGGCAACAGCACCGACCGAGCCGGCAGGCGAGATTCGGAGCCTTAGAGAAAAATATCAGGTGATTCAGAATGGACAAAAAGCTATCAAAAATACTGATCGATAAAGATACTATAGACAACGAAGTCAGCAGGCTTGCAGGCGAGATAAACCGAGATTATGCCGGCAGAGAAATTCTGCTTGTTGGTTTGCTGAAAGGCTGCTTTGTTTTTATGAGTGACCTTATGCGTAAAATAACTGTTCCGTGCAGCATTGATTTTATGATAGTTTCTTCGTATGGAAGCGGCACACAGTCAAGCGGCAAGGTCAATATAATCCGCGATCTGAGCGAGGATATCAAGGACAAAGACGTAATCATTGTTGAAGATATTGTCGACAGCGGAATTACGCTCGACTGCGTGATGGATATTCTCAGAAGCAGAGAACCGCGGTCTCTTAAACTATGTTCTTTCTTGACAAAACCGTCGAGAAGAAAGCGTGATATTGTAATAGATTACTGCGGCATCGAGATAGAAGATGAGTTTGTTGTGGGCTACGGTCTCGATTATGCCGAAAAGTTCAGAGAACTCCCATATGTGGGAGTATTATCCGATTGACAACAGGCGTGCTGTTAATATATAATACATATGGGCGATAGATATCGCCTAATGATCAGAGGAGTGAGTATTCTTTTGGATAACAAAAACGGTTCAAGAAGCTGGAAGAACCTTGTGCTATGGATTGCATTTCCTATAATGATCCTGCTTTTGGCTGCGTTTATCGCTTGGTCAACGCCAAAAGAGGAGCATAAATATTCGGAAATCATAGAAATGTTCAGCAGCGGGCAGGTGGAGTATTTTGAGATTAAAGCTGAGA
The DNA here is from genome assembly GCA_902802975.1 of uncultured Ruminococcus sp. Taxonomy (GTDB): domain Bacteria; phylum Bacillota; class Clostridia; order Oscillospirales; family Acutalibacteraceae; genus RUG592. Next base: position 1,175 of record CADCOF010000032.1, read on the forward strand.
GTGGCGTTCTGAAAATAAAGCCAACGGACGGTGGGGAAGAGATAACCTATACTCTTGCATATCCTCAGCGTTTCCTTGACGATATAGAAGATTATATCAATACACCGGATAGCAAGATAACATATAATATCGAACGTTCAATTGACAGCACCATTCTGTGGACGATAATACCTAATATCGGACTTATCATATTTATTGTTGTTATTTGGGTAGTGATAATGAGACGAATGTCGGGAAGCTTCGGTGGTGATAAAGCCCTGAGTTTTGGTAAAGCCAAGATCAAAAACTCGAATGATAACGATAAACCAAATGTTTTTGGTGACGTTGCGGGCGCAGATGAAGAGAAAGCAGAGTTGTCCGAAATAGTTGAGTTCCTGAAAAACCCCGAGAAATTCAACGCACTGGGAGCGAGAATACCAAAAGGCGTATTGCTTATGGGTCCTCCGGGAACAGGTAAAACTTTGCTTGCGAGAGCCGTTGCAGGCGAGGCAGGCGTGCCGTTTTTCTCCATTTCGGGTTCCGATTTCGTTGAGATGTTCGTAGGTGTCGGTGCATCGAGAGTTAGAGATTTGTTCGACCAGGCTAAGAAGAACGCACCGTGTATCATTTTTATTGATGAGATCGATTCTGTCGGCAGACAAAGAGGCGCAGGTCTCGGCGGCGGTCATGACGAGAGAGAGCAGACCTTGAATCAGCTGCTTGTTGAAATGGACGGTTTTGATACAAATATCGGCGTTATCATGATCGCAGCGACAAACCGCCCTGATATTCTTGATCCGGCTTTGATGCGCCCGGGTAGATTTGACCGTCAGGTTGTTATGGGTACGCCCACTATCAACGGACGAGAAGAGATACTTGCAATCCACTCACGAAACAAGCCGCTTGCGCCGGACGTTGATCTCAGAGTTATCGCAGCGCAGACAGCCGGTTTCACTGGTGCCGATCTTGAAAATATTTTGAACGAGGCGGCACTGCTTGCAGCAAGACGAGATAAAAAAGCCATCACAATGGCAGAAATTGAAGAAGCTACCGTTAAGGTTATCGTAGGTACCGAGAAGCGTTCAAAGGTCATGACCGAGAAGAACAAGAAGATCACGGCATACCACGAGACGGGTCACGCTATTGCGCATTATTTCTGTGAGACGCAGGATGATGTTCATCAGATATCGATCATTCCACGTGGGTTTGCGGGCGGCTACACAATGGCTTTGCCAAGTGAAGACAAGATGTACAATTCATACAATGAGATGAAGGAAGAAATAATCGTACTTCTCGGCGGACGTGTTGCGGAGTCGCTGATCTTTGGCGACATTACAACAGGCGCGTCAAATGATATCGAGAGAGCTACGGAAATCGCTCGTTCAATGGTCACTAAGTACGGTATGAGCAAAAAACTGGGACCGATATCATTTGGAGAGAGCAACAACGAAGTTTTCATCGGAAGAGATATGGGTCATATCAAGAATTATTCCGAAAAAGTTGCTGCGGAGATCGATAATGAAGTTTATGAGATCGTGAGCGAAGGTTACGAAAAGGTAACGGATATACTCACACAGCATATTGACAAGCTGCATGAGGTTGCGAAAGTACTTCTTGTTCGTGAGAAAATTTCAGGCACAGAGTTTGACGAGATTATGAAGTCGAGCGATCCTTCTGAAATTGAGGAGAAATTCATAAAATCGTTAAGCTTTGAGAAGCCGAAAGATACAAAATCTGAGATCGAGCCGGAAGGTATTTTTGATGACAGTGAAAAGGAAACATCGGATAAACCTGCAAAGCCTAACAAGGTAAAGAAAAAAGCAAAGATAGGAAAGACTTTCAAGAAAAACGAAGAATAATAAAACAAACCATCGGTTTGATAAGGCTGCATCTGTATTGTCACGGATGCAGCCTTTTGGGATAATAATAATTATGGAGTAATATATAATGGCTGAGAAAAATATAGTTGTAAAAGGTGCGCGCGAACATAATCTCAAAAACATTGACGTTACAATTCCACGAAATAAGCTTGTGGTGATTACGGGTCTGTCCGGTTCGGGCAAGTCGTCGCTTGCTTTTGATACTATTTACGCAGAGGGGAGACGCCGCTATGTTGAATCGCTGTCGTCATATGCGCGTATGTTTTTGGGTCAGGTGGACAAGCCTGACGTTGACAGCATAGACGGCTTGTCGCCCGCTATTTCGATTGATCAGAAGACCACCTCACAAAATCCCCGTTCCACTGTAGGCACTGTTACCGAAATATACGATTATCTGCGTTTGCTGTATGCTCGTATCGGTATTCCTCATTGTCCGGAGTGCGGGAGAGCAATCGAACAGCAGTCTGTAGATCAGATTGTGGCGCAGGTTCTTTCCATGGAAGAAGGTACAAAAATAATGGTGCTTTCGCCTGTCGTAAAAGATAAAAAGGGCGAGCATTCAAAAATATTTGACAAAGCGCGAAAAGAAGGATATACAAGAGTCAGAGTCAACGGCGAAATATATACACTTGATGAGGAGATAAAGCTTGAAAAAAACAAGCGGCACAATATCGATATAGTTATTGATAGGCTTGTTATCAAAAAATCTATTCGAAGCAGACTTGCCGATTCAATCGAAACTGCGTCCAAGCTTTCGGACGGGATAATTGTAATTTCCGTTGTTGACAGCGAAGATCAGATTTTTTCACAGAAATATGCCTGTCCTATTCATGGCGGCAGTATGGACGAGCTTACTCCTCGAATGTTTTCGTTCAATAACCCCGCCGGCGCGTGCCCGAAGTGTACGGGCTTGGGCGTATTTATGAAGATCGATAAAGATTTGGTGGTTCCCGACCCGTCAAAAACGATTCGTCAAGGAGGCATAAAGGCGTCGGGCTGGGCAATGGAAGGCTCGACGATTGCATCACTCTATATGGAATCATTGTCGGAAAAATATAACTTTTCACTAGATACGCCGATTTCACAGCTCCCCGAAAACGTGCTGAAAATAATATTGTACGGTACAGGAGACGAACGTATAAAACTTGTTCGACGCAATGAATACGGCAGCGGCACATATGAAACGCAGTTCGAGGGAATCATAAACAACCTCGAACGCAGATTCAGAGAGACAAAGAGCGCGTGGATAAAAGAGGAGATAGAGTCGTACATGAGTTCCATACTCTGCGATATGTGCGGCGGCAAGAGACTTTCTAAGGAAATATTGTCTGTTACGGTGAGCGATATAAATATCAGCGAATTTTGTGATATGTCGATAGATCAGGCATTGGATTTTTTGGATAACATCAAATTGTCCGATCGGGACGCAAAGATAAGTGAGCTGATAATAAAAGAAATACGTTCGCGCTTGAATTTTTTACGGAGTGTCGGACTTGGCTACCTGACTTTGTCGCGTTCATCGGGGACGCTGTCGGGCGGCGAAAGCCAGCGTATACGATTGGCTACACAGATAGGCTCCTCGCTCATGGGCGTTTTGTATATTCTCGATGAACCAAGTATCGGTCTGCATCAAAGCGACAACGATAAGCTTATCGATACGCTGAAACATCTGCGCGATCTTGGAAATACCGTCATTGTTGTGGAACACGATGAGGAAACAATGATGGCTGCCGATTATATTGTCGATATCGGACCCGGTGCGGGGGTTCACGGCGGTGAACTTGTTTGCAGCGGAAATATTAATAAGATCATGAAATGCAAGAACTCTATTACGGGGCAGTATCTGTCACGCGAAAAATTTGTGCCGATACCCGAAGTCAGACGCAGCGGCAACGGCAATTATCTGACAATTGAAGGCGCAGCAGAGAATAATCTGAAAAACATCAACGTAACGATTCCGCTTGGCATGTTTGTATGTGTAACGGGTGTGTCTGGTTCCGGAAAATCGTCGCTTGTAAATGAGATACTGTATAATTATCTCGCAAGGGAGCTGAATCGTGCCAAAACACGTCCGGGAAAATTCAAGAATATTACAGGCATTGAATGCCTTGACAAAGTGATAAATATAGATCAATCGCCGATAGGCAGAACGCCGCGGTCAAATCCCGCAACATATACCGGCGTGTTTACAGACATCAGAGAACTGTTTGCCTCAACAAACGATGCAAAGATGAGGGGCTACAGTTCGGGGCGTTTTTCGTTCAATGTGAAAGGCGGCAGATGCGAGGCGTGCGAAGGCGACGGTATACTCAAGATAGAAATGCACTTTTTGCCCGATGTATATGTACCATGCGAAATATGCAAAGGGAAAAGATATAACCATGAAACGCTTGAAGTCAAGTATAAAGGAAAAAATATATATGACGTGCTTGAAATGACTGTTGAAGAGGCAGCGGAGTTTTTCCGCAACATACCGAAGATCGAGCGGAAACTCAGCACACTGAAAGAAGTAGGACTGGGCTACATTAAACTCGGACAGCCGGCAACAACTCTTTCCGGAGGAGAAGCACAGAGAGTGAAGTTGGCAACAGAATTGTCAAAGCGGTCGACAGGACGGACGATATATATTCTCGATGAACCAACTACCGGACTGCACATTGCAGATGTTCATGTTCTGATAGATGTGCTGCAGAAGCTTGTGGAGGGCGGCAACACGGTAGTTACGATCGAGCACAATATGGATTTTATCAAGACGGCAGATTATATAATTGATCTGGGTCCTCAGGGAGGAAGCAATGGTGGAAATGTTGTTTTCACCGGAACGCCCGAAGAGGCAGCAAAATGCGAAGAGTCGCTGACGGGGCAATATTTGAA
>CADCOF010000033.1 GCA_902802975.1 uncultured Ruminococcus sp.
GTGACACGCCGCCGCATGGCGACCGATAGAAGTTTGGTTATCACAATAATACAAATTAAATCAATTTGTACAAAATGACGAACAGTTCTAAATTTGCTCATTTATAGTAAACTATACATGATAAAGTTCCAAAGATTAACTAAAGCTTTGAGCTAAAAATATATAATCCACACAATTCCACATTCCATAAAGTAGTTTATGTTCGTATTAACAGCGGCGGTTTGCCGCTTACTTGAGAGAGGTATATAATGAGAAGAGTTGTTGTAACCGGTATGGGTGCACTTACCCCGATTGGTAACAGTGTTCCCGAATATCTTGAAAATGTAAAAAAAGGAGTCAACGGCATTGACGTTGTCACCTACTTTGACGTTTCCGATTTAAAAAGTAAATTTGCGGCACAGTTGAAAAATCCCGATCTCTCTGCCGTTATAGATAAAGCCACAATTCGAAAGATGGATCTCTTTGCGCAGTACGCTTTATACGCTGCCGAAGAAGCAGTTAATGACAGCGGCATTCTCGGCAAAGTTGATCCGTATCGTTTCGGAGTATATTTCGGTTCGGGAATAGGCGGTTTCGAAACTATTCTAACCGAGCATGAAACATATTTGAGCAAAGGTGCGCGCCGCGTATCCCCGCTGTTTATCCCCAAGATGATTTATAATATTGCTGCGGGCAATATTTCCATAAAATACAAGGCAAAAGGCACAAACATGTCGTTGTCAACTGCCTGCGCTACAGGCGCGACTGCTGTAGGTGAGGCATACAGAGCGATCAAGCACGGCTACGCTGACGCTATTATCTGCGGCGGCACAGAGGCAGGCATAAATCCGCTTTCGACCGCAGGCTTCAGTCAGTGCAAAGCGTTATCCACAGCCGAAACAAAAGACACGGCCTCTCTCCCATTCGATAAACGCCGCAAAGGTTTTGTAATGGGTGAAGGTTCCGCTGTACTTATTATTGAGGAGTATGAACACGCCGTAAACAGAGGCGCAAAGATTTACGCCGAAATAGTAGGCTACGGCTCCACTAACGACGCATATCACATTACATCGCCCGATCCGTCTGCGGAATCAACTGCTCAGGCAATCAAACTCTCACTTGAAGGATTCGAAGTTCCCGAGGCATCGAAGATTTACGTAAACGCGCATGGTACGGGCACACACCTGAACGACATAACCGAGACACTTGCGTTTAAACAAGTATTTAAGGAAGACGCCTACAAGCTGCACATCAGCTCCACAAAATCCATGACCGGACATATGCTCGGCGCAGCCGGCACTATCGAGGCGATTACAGCGATAGACACGCTCAGAACGGGCATTATCCCGCCAACAATAAATCTTCTTGAAAAAGACGAGGAATGCGACCTCGACTACACGCCGCTCACAGCTGTCAAAGCTGATATTGAACTGGCTCTCTCCACAAACCTGGGCTTTGGCGGTCACAACGCGTGCCTGGCATTTAAGGCGGTGAAATAATGGACATTGAAGAGATCAAAAAGATAATCCCCCATCGTGACAATATGCTGCTGATCGACTCTGCTGAAGTAATAGACGGCGTGGCATACGGCAAAAAGCACATCACAGGCGACGAATGGTTTTTGAAGGGACATTTTCCGGGCAACCCGGTAGTTCCCGGCGTAATACTCTGCGAGATAATGGCGCAGTCGAGCTGTGTTCTGTTAGCGGAACAGGCCGACGGCGCAACGCCGTATTTCACAGGACTGGACAAAGTGAAATTCAAAAACAAAGTTCTCCCCGGCGATACGATAGAAACAGAATGCAAGATCGTCCGCTCAAAAGGTGCGTTTTACTTTGCTGAAGGAAAAGCATCGGTAAACGGAAAACTTTGCGTAAGTGCAAGCTTTTCATTTGCCCTGATAAAATAGCGGGCAGCGGGCATGCGCCCGCAGGCAACTCGCACACCAACTATATATAAACATTATAGTGAACGTCATTGAAAAAATCCTATTAAGAACATTTATGAGTGCGGAGTTCAATTCGCAATTCGAAATGCGCAATGCGGAA
>CADCOF010000034.1 GCA_902802975.1 uncultured Ruminococcus sp.
CCTAGAGCCATTATTTCGAGAACAAGCAGCGATTTTGTAAAACGACTCTTTGAAATGGAAGTTCCGGAAATATATGACGGAACAGTCGAGATTATGGCCGCATCGAGAGAGGCGGGTTCAAGAACCAAGATTGCAGTTCACAGCAAAAATCCCGATGTTGATTCTGTTGGCGCATGTATAGGTACACGTGGTATGCGTGTCGCTAAAATAGTTGAAGAGTTGGGCGGAGAAAAGATAGATATTATTGAATACAGGGAAGACCCGGAAGCGTTCATCGCAGCTGCGTTGTCTCCCGCTACTGTTTTGAGCGTCAAGGCTACCGATGTAGATAAAAAAGAGTGGCGCGCAACGGTTCCCGACAGTCAGCTTTCTCTTGCAATCGGAAATAAAGGACAAAATGCAAGATTGGCAGCTAAACTTACCGGCTGCAAGATCGACATTCGCCCCGAAAGCGGTTTTTACGGCGAAGATGAAGATGAAGAGCAGGAAGATAACATAGTTGCCGACGACACAGCGGACGAACTGATAGAGGAACCTATATCACTTGATGATTAAGAATAGTACGTGTTTACGAAAGGCGGGATTATATTGGTAAAGAAAAAAATACCGCTAAGGAAATGCAGCGGCTGTTCTCAGATGAAGCCCAAGAGCGAGCTTATCAGAGTTGTGAAAGCACCCGATAAATGTGATGAGAACGGCGAAATAATCGAAAAAGGCACCATCTCATTGGATCTGACAGGAAAAAAGCCCGGTCGGGGAGCCTATGTCTGTAAAAGCCTCGATTGCCTGAAATCTGCGAGAAAGGCGCGCAGAATAGAGCGGTCGTTGTCTTGCCGTATTCCCGAGCAGGTGTATGACAATATGGAAGAGGAGATGAAAGCGTGTGGCCAAGAAAGTCATGAATAAAAAAGATGAAATAATGGGTTTTTTGGGTATTCTTAGGCGCGCCGGAAAGATTACCGTTGGTACGGATCCCGTTTGCGACAGCGTAGCAAAGGGGAAAGCAAAACTCGTTTTGATGACGAATACTGTCTCTGATAACACAAAAAAAGTGATACTAAAGACGGTTAAGGCATATTCAATGCCTGCGTATATTATAAATTATAGCAGAGATGACGTGAGTTATGCTATAGGCAAATTGGCAGTTGTGCTGTCAATTAACGATGAAAAAGCTGCTTTGAGTCTTAAAAGTAAGCTGGGCGATGATATGGAGGAATGTACACATGATCATAAAATACAAGCTAAGTGAGGTTGCAAAGGATCTGAATGTACCTGCAAAGGAGATAGCACAGGCTCTGCTTGAGCATTCGGGCGAAAATGCAAAAAGAAAAAACGCTCAGTCAACATTGACAGAAGAAGAGCTAAACATAATATTTGAACATTATACACAGAAATATCGTATATCCAATATTGCGGATTATCTTGAGGGCAGGCAGACAACCGATTCGGAGCCGAAGCCTGAACAAAAGCCCGAACAAAAACCTGAACAAAAGGCTGAACAGAAGCCCGAGCAAAAAAGAGAGGGAAGACCTCAGAGAAATGATCGTTCCGCAAATAAAGACGGACAGAGAAACAAGGGCGACAGAGATCGCCAGGACAAACGCAGAGGGCAGAACGACACGCGCAGAAGTCAGAGCGACAAGGACAAGGGTGAGAAGAACGCTCCGCAGCAGCGTAAGCCGGCACAGGCAAATAATTCACCGGCTCAAAAGCCGCAGACACAGCAGACCCAAACTGCGCCGGTATCACAAAGCGAGGAAAAGCCGAGCGGTGACAGAAGACGTGTTATCGACACAAGAGCTGCAGTTGTTGATGTGGAGCGTTATAACGAGAAATACGACAATCTTGCGAACGAGAAGATGAGACGCAGTGACTCAACGGTAAATAAGCAGAAGATCAACCAAAAGTCACAGCGCAAGGGCAAGCCGAGAACTTCACGCAAAGAGACCGAGCAGGAGAGACTGAAGAGAATCAAGGCGGAGCGCAAGAGTAAGCCCATCACAGTCACAATTCCCGATGAAATCGTAGTATCCGAGCTTGCAAGCCGACTCAGAGTTACCGCGGGCGAGCTGGTAAAGACGCTGTTCTCAATGGGTCAGATGGCAACGGTAAACGATGTTATCGATTTTGATACGGCATCGCTTGCTGCAATGGAACTTCATGCGAAAGTCGAGAGAGAAGTTGACGTGCCGATTGAGGAACAGATTATAGACGACAGCGAAGATAAGGACGAGAATCTCCAGGAGAGAGCACCTGTTGTTGTTGTTATGGGTCACGTTGACCACGGCAAGACCTCGCTGCTTGACGCAATTCGTGAGGAAAACGTAACGGCAACCGAGGCCGGCGGCATCACGCAGCATATCGGCGCATATCGTGCGAGAATTAATGACAAGGAGATCACATTCCTTGATACTCCGGGTCACGAGGCGTTTACAACAATGCGTGCGCGCGGCGCGCAGGTGACTGATATCGCAGTTCTTGTTGTCGCAGCGGACGACGGTATCATGCCGCAGACAATCGAGGCTATCAACCACGCAAAAGCTGCAAACGTTTCCATTATAGTTGCAATAAATAAAATCGACAAAGACGGCGCAGATATTGAGCGCGTCAAAACTCAGCTGACCGAGTACAATATTGTGCCCGAGGAGTGGGGCGGCGATGTTCCGTGTATTCCCGTATCGGCAAAGAAGAGACAGGGCATTGACGATCTTCTCGAAATGATTCTTCTTGTTGCCGAAGTTAAGGAACTGCGTGCTAATCCCGACAGAGCGGCGAAGGGTACTGTTATCGAGGCGAAGCTTGACAAGGGCAGAGGTCCCGTTGCGACAGTGCTTGTACAAAACGGTACGCTTAATGTCGGCGATGTTGTTGTGGCAGGCACAAGCGTAGGACGTGTCAGAGCGATGACAGACTACAAAGGCAAGCGTGTTGAGACGGCAGGACCGTCGTATCCTGTTGAGATTACAGGTCTTGACGATGTGCCCATAGGCGGCGATACGTTTAACGCCGTTACAGATGAGCGTCTTGCAAGAGAACTTGTAGAACAGCGCAGATCGAAGGCAAAAGAGGAATTGTTCAATTCAATGCGCCCGAAGACAGTAACGCTTGAGAACCTGTTTGATCAGATGCAGCAGGGCGATATGAAGGAGCTGCAGATCATAGTTAAAGCAGACGTGCAGGGTTCGGTTGAGGCTGTAACGCAGTCGCTCGTTAAGCTTTCGAATGACGAAGTGAGGATAAATGTAATTCACGGCGCAGTTGGCGCAATAAACGAGTCGGATGTAATGCTGGCGTCCGCGTCTGGTGCTATAATCGTAGGATTCAATGTTCGTCCGGATTCTGTAGCCGAAGAGAACGCAAAGAGAGACGGTGTAGACCTGCGCTGCTACAGAGTAATATACGAGTGCCTTGAGGAGATTGAGGCGGCAATGAAGGGCATGCTTGCGCCGAAGACAAGAGAAGTTGTTTACGGAAAGGCAGAGTGCCGAAGCGTTATCAAAATCAAGAGTATAGGATTTATTGCAGGTTCTTATGTACTTACCGGAAAGATTGTTCGCAATTCACAGGCGAGAGTTGTTCGTGACGGAATAGTTATCTTTGACGATATTATCAGTTCACTGCAGCGTTTCAAGGACGCAGTGAAGGAAGTAAGCGCAGGTTATGAATGCGGCATAGGTCTTGAGAAGTTTGCCGATCTCAAAGAGGGCGACATTATCGAGTCTTACGGTATAGAAGAGTATAGAGATTGATTCAAATGTGCTTTGAGAAATGTGCTTTGAGAAATGTGCAATGTGCAATGAATGCTCGCTTTGAGTGTTTCACTCTCGAACGAACAATATTGCACTGCACTGATTTATTGTCGTTGTGTTAATGTCCGACTATTACATCATTGCACTTTGGATTAAAGGGAGAAAATAATGGCAAGTCATAAATTAGGAAGAACCACCGAGGATATTAAACGCGAGCTGACAGCAGTTTTGCGTGAACTGAAGGATCCCAGAGTGGTTAATTCAATGATAAGTATTGTTAAGGTGGATGTTTCGAGAGACCTTAGTTATTGTAAAGTGTACGTCAGCGCAATGGAAGGACTGGAGGCTGCAAAACAGGCGGTGAAAGGTCTGACCTCCGCGTCCGGTTTCATCAGACATGAGGTTGGTTCGCGCCTTTCGCTGCGCCATGTTCCCGCTATGATGTTTGAGGCTACGGATGCCATCGAATACAGTGCAAATATTTCTCATATATTAAGCGAGTTGAATATCAAGGACGGTGAAGAAGATGACTCAGGCGAAAACGCTCAGTGAGGCAGCGGAGAGAATCAGACAGCTTGACGACATTGTAATACTTACTCACCAGTACCCCGATGGCGATACTATCGGTTCGGCATTTGCGTTGTGTTTTGCTTTGCGAAAAATGGGCAAGCGCGCCAATGTGATTGTTAACGGCAAGCGTGATAAAAAATTTGATTTCTTCACCGAGAATTATCATGATGAGGAATTTGCTTATCAGTCGGTAATTTCCGTTGATATAGCTGCGCCGCACCTTTTGGGAGAACTCGAAGAGGAGTTTGCCGGCAAGACAGATGTATCTGTAGATCACCATTCTTGCAACACCTATTTTGCAAAGCTTACGTATGTTAATGCTGCGGCGGCAGCAAATACAGAGAATATTTTTGAATTGATAAAGCTGCTTGGTGTTGAGTTTGACCACGATATTGTCAATGCAATATATACCGGAATTTGTACAGATACGGGCTGCTTTAAATTTTCAAATGTTACGGCAAATACGATGCGTATAGCAGCAGAACTGATCGATTTGGGCGCAGACCATACAGAGATAAACAGAGTGATGTTTGATCTTAAATCTATGGCTAGAATTCGCATGGAAAATGCCGTTCTGAAGTCACTGACTATTCACTGCGCCGGCAAAATAGCTGTTATCAATACAACTCTTGCCATGGAAGAAGAAACAGGCGTCAGCGATTCCGATATGGACGGCATTGCGTCAATACCCCGTCAGATTGAGGGCGTAGTGATCGGCATTACAATAAAGGAAAAACAAGGCGGCGTTTTTCGTATAAGCATAAGGTCGCTTGGCGAGTATGATGCGTCCAAAGTTGCGTCAAAGTTTGACGGCGGCGGACATAAGGCGGCGGCCGGATGCACTATAAAAGGTTCTTTGGACAGCGTAAAGCAACAAATGATTGACGCTGCTGCCGCAGAACTTGACAGAGTGGATAACATTAATATATGATGAACGGCATAATAGTTGTTAATAAGCCGCAGGAATTCACATCGTTTGACGTAGTTGCGCTCATGAGAAGACTTTGCGGACAGCGCAAAATAGGGCATACCGGCACGCTCGACCCAATGGCGGAGGGCGTACTGCCGCTGCTTTTCGGCAGCGCGACGAAAGCGCAGGACATATTGCCGGACAGCGATAAAGAGTACAGAGCCGGGTTTCGTCTTGGCATGACGAGCGATACGCTCGATATTTGGGGCGAGATAAAGACAAGCTGTGAGAGTGTTTGTTCCGAATCCGAAATATCTTACATGCTGCCAAAGTACAGAGGTGAAATTTTTCAGATACCGCCGATGTATTCCGCAGTTAAAAAAGACGGTGTTCGCCTGTACGATCTTGCGAGAAAGGGCGAAGAGGTAGAGCGCGAGCCGCGTAAAGTTGTTATTTCAAAACTGGAGCTTGTTACTTTCGATGAAGAAAAACAAGAGGGAAGCTTTGTTGTGTCATGTTCTAAAGGGACGTATATCCGAACCTTAATCGATGATATAGGCAGGGATTTAGGCTGCGGCGCGGTTATGACATCGCTTGTGAGAACGAAAGCGTGCGGATTTACGCTTGAAGACTGTATCACGATAGACGAACTGAGAGTTCTGACCGAAGAAGGACGGCAGCCTGAAAAATCAGAAAAACTTCTGCGCTCAACCGAAAGCTTATTTGACATTTACGAACGCTTGACGCTAGGCGACAAGCAGGCGTTTCGATTCGCAAACGGAAACGCCATCGATGTAAACAGAACAGCCATAAAGGGCAGAGCGGAGGAAGGCACGATTGTGCGAGTAGGGCGAAATGACGGATCGTTTATAGGTTTGGGTATTGTATGCGGAGAACAGATCAGGATATACAAAATGTTTCCCGAAACGGCATGACCCGATGATTAACAGGTTTCGCTGCAATATAGGAGAGAAATATGAAGAAAATAATATCATTAATTATGGCGTCTTTGCTTGTCGCAGTTGTGCTGTGCAGCTGTACCGGCGACAGCAGCGGTGATAATACGTCGGCAGAGAGTACGCAAAGCGGAGATGTACTGACCGGCGACGGCACAAAGTCGCCTTCCGGCTACGACAAAAGCTTTGACGGATTTGTAAAATACATGACTGATAACGGTTTTGTAGACGGAGACGGTGAAGAATTGACCGCAAATATTATCGGTGCGTCTCAGGGCAAGCGTTTTACGGTTCAAACGCCGGTGTCGAAGCATACGGTTGAACTGTATGAATTTACAGATAC
>CADCOF010000035.1 GCA_902802975.1 uncultured Ruminococcus sp.
AAATTATGTGCGCGTATCTGCCTGCGGGCGCATGCCCGCTTTAACTATCGCTTTGCGAATTAGATCAACAGGGATCATTGTTATCGCAAGGAGAATTACAATAAGCCAGCCGGAAATACCGAACGGTACGCAGCTGAACATACTGCCGATAAACTTGAACGGCGCGAGTGGGATAAGCGCGCAGTTTACGATCAACGCCTGAATGCCTATAATCGCGAGCATTACGCGCAGGAAATTCGGGTTCTCTTTCAAGCCTGAGAAGATGCCGAAACCATCGTCACGAACGTTGAATCCGTTTGCAAGTGCCGCAAGGATAAAGAGTACGAAATAGCCCGTAAGCCAAATGTCGTTGGGAAGTTTGTCCGAGCCGAGGTTAAGCACGGCTTTTTCTGCATCGTTATATTGTGCCATTGTTGTTGTGAAAAATTGTGCGAAGAAATTCATCTTCAGGAACATGAAGCTGATTGCTGTCAGCCATGCGCCCATGACGCCGATCTGTGCAAACATCTGCTTGCTGATAATACTCTCATCTCTGCGGCGCGGCATTTCTTTCATATACTTTTCGAGTGCCGGTTCGTTACCAAGCATGATTGCGCCGAGTGAGTCCATAACGAGGTTTACAAAGAGAAGGTGCGTTACTTTGAGCGGTTCTTCAATGCCGAAGAACGGTGAAATTGCGCTGACTACAACGGCAGCAACGTTGATTACAAGCTGGAAGCGGCAGAATTTAAGAATATTGTGGTAAATTGTTCTGCCGTACCAGATAGCGTCCTTGATGGACTTGAAGTTGTCGTCAAGAATAACAATCTTGCCGGCTTCTTTTGCAGCCTCTGTGCCGCTGCCCATTGCAAAGCCGACATCTGCACGCTTGAGTGCGGGCGAGTCGTTAACGCCGTCGCCTGTCATGCCAACAACAAGGTTCATCTCCTGGCAGAGGCGAACCATTCTCGACTTATCTGTCGGGAGCGCGCGCGCGATAACTCTGATGTTCGGAATCTGTTTCTTGACTTCTTCATCGCTCATTGAGTTGAGCTGCGCACTCGAAAGTGCAACATCTGTCTTCTCCTTCAAAAGACCTGCGTCCTTTGCAATTGCAACTGCCGTTTCAAGGCGGTCACCGGTGATCATAACTACCTGAATGCCTGCGTTCTGTACTTCATTTATAGCGTCCTTAGCTTCGGGACGAACTTCGTCACGAATACCTACAAGACCTATGATAACGATATCATCGTTGATCTTGCTTTCTGTGAGTTTTGACTCCGAGTAGCCGAATGCAAGCACACGCATTGCCTTTTCCGCAAGCTCATCAATCTTTTTGTCGAGAACCTTTTTGTCAAGCTTCTGGATTTTTCCGTCAGCGTCAAGATAGCTCTTTGCGTTTGCGAGAAGTCTCTCGGGCGCGCCCTTGTAGAATGTTCTGCCGAGGTTATCAATGCGCGCTTGGCTGAACTTGTTCGTGGAGTTGAAGCCCTGAGCCTCAGTGATAACATACTTTGTGTTCTGAGAAAGCGACGTGAATACTTCTTCGCCGATGAATTTCATCAATGCCTGATCTGTAGCATTACCGCCGATTACCTTGTGTGTGCTGTCAAACATGGATTGTGTGTTTTTGCCGATCGCAATGTCAACAAGGTCTTTAACTTTGCTATGCTTTTTAAGCGAGTCAAGCGCAATGGATTTGCCGTCTGCCGTGAAGAAATCAACAACCTCAAGCTTACCCTTTGTGATTGTACCGGTCTTATCCGAGAAGAGGATATTCAGCGAACCGGCTGTTTCGATACCTTCTGCCTTACGAACAAGCACGTTGTGATCGAGCATTTTTGATGTGTTCTGCATAAGCACGAGGGAGATCATAAGCGGAAGTCCCTCAGGCACTGCGCACACGATGATAACAACCGCAAGTGAAACTGCGTCTACAAATTTTTGAACGATTATGCCGATATCCTGCGCAAAGAAAGCGGAAATACCGCCTGCGCCGATAATAAAGTAAATGATATAGAGGATAGTGATAACGGATGCGCCGATGTAGCCAAAAGTCGAAATCTGACCTGCGAGCTTTGCAAGCTTAACCTTGAGCGGAGAATCAGGCTCGTCTTCCTGCATTTCCTCAGCCATTTTACCCATCATGGTCTTGAGTCCAACTTTGCGGACATCAAGTACGCCTTCGCCGTCAAATACAACTGCACCTCTGAAAAGAGAGTGAGAGTCAACGAACGTATCGCCCGTGATCTCTTCTGCAAGCTGCGTATCTTCCGATGCAGCTGTTTTCTTACATTCTTCAGCCTCACCGTTGAGAGCAGAGTTGTCAACTTTTAGTTTACCGTCAATAAGTATACCGTCAGCGGGAATCTTGTCACCCGACTGGAGCAGAATCTTGTCGCCTGCAACAACGTCGTCGATTTCGATAACAGCGACCTTGCCGTCACGATATGCTTTACATTTGTCTTTTTCTGTGCTGTCCTTCAGTTCACGATATTTTGTGTCACTGGCAACACCTGTTTTTGCGGATACCGTGGCAACTACAAGAATTGCGACTATTGTACCTATCGGTTCATAAATTGCTGCCTTTCCGAAGCAGAACATTACAATCATGATCGCTGCGATAACAAGAAGTATCTTGATCATCGGATCGCCGAATGTTTCCAGAAATTCCGCCCAGAATGTGGTGGGTTCGGAGTCCGGGATAACGTTCGAGCCATGTTCTTCACGTGATTTTTTGACTTCCGATTCGGTAAGTCCTTTGTAAGTCAAAATAATCCCTCCTAAAATGATAAATATCAAAAATATTTGTACCTGCGAAGCGCGTTGGCGCACTCCGCAGGTTTTGGTTGTATGTGTGACTGTGATTATTTAAATCTGTTTGCAAGCTCTTGGATAGAGTCGTCTCTTGTTCCCATTCCGACTGCGTTGAATTTCCATTCGCCGTTGTGACGGTAAATTTCACCGAATATCATTGCAGTCATTCCGGGATAATTCTCAGAAAGATCGTATTTCAGCATCTCTTTGCCTGTTGAATTGTCCACGATTCTTACGAATGCGTTTCGTATCATTCCAAAATCCTGTCTGCGCGATATGGCGGCGTAAATGTTAACAACAATTACGATCTTATCATAATTCTGAGGAACAGCGGAAAGATCAATTAAGATTTGCTCATCGTCTCCGTCGCCTTCGCCTGTGAGGTTATCGCCTGTGTGTACAACAGAACCGCTTTTGTGTTTGAGGTTGTTGAAATATACAATATCACTTCTATCTAAATATTTGCCGTTCTGCAGCAAAATTGCCGATGCATCGCAGTCAATATTGCTTGCCCCACCGAATAAACTCTGAAAAAAGCCCTTTGGTTCGGCTGCATCCCAGCCAAGTCCAACCATGATCTTTTTAAGACCCGGGTTTTCTTTGGTAAGGCTGACTTTTTGACCTTTTGTTAGGCTGACTGACATATCATCACCTCGTTAAGCTTACTCAGCGTCAATGCCAAAGCTTCCGCAAAGTGCCTTCAAGCCTCCCTGGTAGCCGCTGCCGATAGCATTGAACTTCCACTCGCCGTTGTGCTTGTACACTTCACCGAAAACAACTGCTGTTTCAATTGAGAAATCTTCACCGAGATCGTAGCGAAGAATCTCATTGCCTGTAATCTCGTCATAAATACGAATATAAGCATTGCTTACCTGACCAAAGGTCTGACGTCTTGCTTCTGCATCATAGATAGTTGCTGTGAAAGCGATCTTCTCGATATT
Organism: uncultured Ruminococcus sp.; assembly: GCA_902802975.1. Classification (GTDB taxonomy): domain Bacteria; phylum Bacillota; class Clostridia; order Oscillospirales; family Acutalibacteraceae; genus RUG592. The sequence continues at coordinate 3,738 of CADCOF010000035.1, forward strand.
TGCGGGAATCTTTGAAAGATCAACCTTGATGGACTCGTCGTCGCCCTCACCTTCACCTGTCAGGTTGTCGCCTGTGTGATTAACTGCGCCCGATGGGTGATTAAGGTTGCCATAGAAAATGAAATCGCTTACTGCTGCGCACTTACCGCTCGCACCAAGAAGAAATGCAGATGCGTCGAGGTCGAAGTCTGCGCCGCTGTCGAACTGGTTAACGTCCCAACCCAAACCAACAACTACATTCTTCAGACCGGGATTGCCTTTTGTAAGGCTAACCTTTTGACCCTTAGACAAATTAACTGACATAATTATTTACCTCCTTGTAAATAAAAAATATATTCAATACAAATACTTCATAATTCTGAATAATGAAGTTATTTGTTGATTGACAATAATTACTTTTTGAAAACTCCATACAGGAGACTGAGTGCAACAATGCCGCCGTTGAATCCGTCACCGATGGATTTAAAATGCCATTTGCGGTCTTCATCGCGGTAAAGTAAACCGAAAACAACGGCAGTTTCACTTGAAAATGTATCGCCGAGATCATATCGGAAAAGCTCGCCCAACTCTTCGTCATACAATCTTATGTACGCATTGTCAAGCATGCCGAAGTTTTGTTTTCTGTTTTCAGCGTCATAAATGCTGACAGTGAAAACGATGCTCTTAACGCTGTTGGGTATCATTGAAAAATCCACCGTAATGGCCTCGTCATCGCCTTCGCCTTCGCCTGTTCGGTTGTCACCGGTATGAACTACCGCGCCGTTTGCACTTTTCGTATTATTATAGTACACAAAATCACGGCAGCTTTCGACGTTACCGTCCTCACCCAAAAGAAATGCGCTTGCGTCAAGATCAAATTCGTCATCTTGTGACGCTCTATTAACGTCCCAACCGATTCCGACAAATATATTAGCCGGGGTATCGGTCATAAAGTTGTAATTTGCTTCGTTATTCATTTTTATCACCTTCACCGGGACAGTGCCCAAACCCCACTCACTTTTTATAATTAGCAATTGAGAGTGTGCCAAAACGAAAATTACCGCAGTATAACCCCTCCGTCACGTCTGCTTTCGCAGCCGTCGGGGACGGTTCCCA
>CADCOF010000036.1 GCA_902802975.1 uncultured Ruminococcus sp.
ATTGCGAATTGCTAATTGAATCCGGGGGGGAGTTTTTGTGAATCCCAAAATGAAGGAACTTAGGGAAAAAGCGATGAAGCTGCCGCTTTCGCCCGGAGTTTATATAATGCACAACTCCGATAAGGAGATTATATATATTGGAAAGGCGAAAGCTTTGAAAAACCGCGTCAGTCAGTATTTCGGTTCGCAGAATAATCATCCCGAAAAAGTTCGCAGAATGGTGAATAATGTCGATTATTTTGAGTATATACTAACCGACAGCGAGTTTGAGGCTCTTGTTCTCGAAGCAAGTCTGATTAAGCTGCATAAACCGAGGTATAATATTCTGCTGAAGGACGATAAGGGGTACAGCTATATCAAGATTTCAAAGGAACAGTACCCGCGTATTACCGAGGAGAAAAAGCCCGATGATACCGGCGAGTTTATCGGTCCGTATACAAGCTCGTATTATGTTAAGAATGCAGTAGATCAGGCTGTGAAAATTTTTAAGCTGCCGACATGCGCGAAAAAATTCCCTGAGGATTTCGGCAAGGGGCGTCCGTGCTTGAATTATCACATAAAACAATGCTGCGGGTTGTGCCGCGGGAAAATTTCGGCTGAGGAGTACGGCGAGATTGTCGAAGAGGCTGCGGCGTTTTTGCGCAAAGGCAGTTCGCTGAATATTAAAGAGCTTGAGGAAGAAATGAACCGAGCCGCCGAGGAGCTGGAGTTTGAGCGCGCCGCGAGAATACGCGACAGGATAGCCGCCGTGAAGCGAATGAGCGAACGGCAGAAGGTCGTGGCGGCAAAAGTGAAGGAGCAGGACGTTATCGCTTTGTTCTGCGATGATAACGATGGGTGTTTTCAGGTGTTCCGATTCGAGGGCGGTCGGCTTTATGACAGAGAAACGTTTTTGATCAAGGATATAGGCGAGGAAGATCAGGCGTTTTCGGAATTTATTGTACAGTATTATACATTGAACAGTAAAATACCGCCGAATATCACTATTGATCGTGAACTTGACGATAAAGAAACGCTGGACAAGTTTCTCAGCGAAAAAGCAGCGCGCAAAATCGAACTGTTTACGCCTCAGCGCGGCGAGAGACTTGCGCTTGTGAATATGTGCCGTAACAACGCAGCGGAAATTCTGGCGCAGAGCAAAAACAGCCAGGGGCGGCAGTATTCCGTGCTGAAGGAGCTGCAAACGCTTTTGGGGCTTGAAAAGCTGCCGCTGTATATCGAATCGTATGATATATCGAATTTGCAGGGAAGCGAAAATGTTGCCGGAATGGTTGTGTTTGAAAACGGAAAACCGCTGAAATCGGCATATCGTAAATTTAAAATAAAATCGTTCGAAGGGCAGGACGATTTCGCGTCGATGAACGAAGTCTTGCAGCGGCGGTTTGAGGAATACTATAAATTGAAAGATACCGGCGAGGGTTTTGGACGACTTCCCGATCTGATACTGCTTGACGGCGGCAAGGGGCAGATATCGGCAGTTCGCCCGGTTCTGCGTGATCTTAACATAGACGTTCCGCTTTTTGGCATGGTGAAGGACGACAAGCACCGCACAAGAGCCATTACGGACGGACAAGGCGAGATCGAGCTTAAATCTATACGCAGTACGTTTAAATTTGTCACCGAAATACAAGACGAGGTACACCGCTTTGCAATAGGCTATCACAGGCAAAGACGAAGCAGCGGTACGTTCAAAAGTTCTCTCACGGAAATTGAGGGAATAGGCAAAACCAGGGCGAAAAACCTGTTGAAGCATTTCGGTTCGATAAAGAATATCAGAGAAGCGGAGATCGAGGAGCTTATAAACGCACCGGGAATGACGAGGAATGCGGCAGAAGCGGTGTATGGGTTTTTTCATGGCGAAAGCAATTAGCAATTCGCAATTCGCAATTCGCAATTCGCAATGAATGCTCGCTGTGAGTTCTTCACTCTCGATCATATTTCTTCGCACTGCAACAATTTATTGTCGTTGTGATAAACTATCGCATTTCACTTTCGTTCACAATTCTTCGTACTCAAAAAATGTTTGTCGTTGTGATAAACTATCGCATTTCACCCATTGCGCATTGCGCATTGCGAATTGCTAATTGAATTAGGGGGGTGTTTGAGTGTTTACAAAATATAGTGTAAAAAAGCCGCTTACCGTGTTGGTTGCGGTAGTGCTTGTGTTGGTTTTGGGGATAGTGAGCTATACCGAAATGACACCGAGTTTGTTTCCGAGTATGGAGTTTCCGTATGTAATTATTGTTACTACATATATCGGCGCAAGCCCCGAGGAAGTCGAAACTACCGTCACCAAACCGCTTGAGCAGTCTATGGCTACGCTGGATAATGTGGTTGAGGTGCAGTCAAGCTCCTCCGAGAATTATTCTATGGTCATGGTAGAATTTGCCGAGGACGCAAACATGGACTCCGTGACCGTTGATATCAACAGTAAATTAACGCAGCTCAGCGGTTCATGGGACGATAAAGTTGGTGCGCCGTACACAATGAAGATAAACCCGAATATGCTGCCTGTGGCGATAGTCGCTATCGGTCGTGACGGCGACGACGTGTACGAGATATCCGATTTTACAAGAGACACGCTGACAAATAAGCTTGAGGGCATAAACGGAGTTGCAAGCGTGTCAATGGGCGGCGTTATCGATCAGACGCTTGAGGTTGTGCTGTCGGAAAAGAAAATCTATGATGTAAACGACAAGATACATAACGCCGTTCTTGATCAGTTCAAGGACGCGGAGGAAACGCTTGACAACGCTAAAAAGCAGCTTGACGAAGGTTTAGCCAAGGCGAAAGACGGCAAAAAGGAAATTGAAAAAGGCAAAGAGGAGCTGAACAAAAAGCATGACGAGCTGTCCGAACAGCTTTCATCTGCGGAAGTTGAGATTTCGTCAAAGGAGAGAGAACTTCTCGAAACAAAGCTTACTCTTATCGAAACTATTTCTCAGCTGACCGATAAAAAACAGCAGCTGGAGCAGACTTTGCCGATTATGAAGGAGCTGCAGAAGGCTATTCACGAGGTACTCAACAGAAAAAATAATCTTAGTTCCGAGCTTGACGAGTATGAATATCTTAGCAGCGAATATAAAGCGCGCAAAGAAAAAAGCGACGACCTTGACCGGGCTATGACCGCAATTACAACAGACAGTTCTTTGAATGACGAGCAGAAGGAAGCGGCGCAGCAGGCTCTTGAAAACAGTCCGGAGTACGTTCAGGGGAAAGCCGGATTTGCTGAGATACAGGCGCGAATTTCCGCCAAGGGCATGAATATAGTTACGCTTGAAGCGGCAAGGATTGCCGTAAAAGAAGCGTTGAATGTTGCGGACACATCGTTCGATACGCTTAATAAAGCAATGGGCAAATTCGGCACGTCGCTTGACACGATAGATGATGACGTTGGCGCGCTTGAGTCGGGCATGTCGCAGATAGATGACGGAATAGCGATGCTTAACGACACAATTTCGCAGCTTGATCAGGGTGCGGTTTCAATTGCGGACGCTAAAAAGGAGCTTGGAACACAGAAATCACAGGCTGAATTTCAGATGAGTTCCGCTTTGACTGATCTTAAAATCACCGAAAGCACTGTAGATCAGACAATTGCACAGCTGGAGCAGTCGAAAAAAACGCTGGACGACTCCGTTAAGCAGCTTCAGGACACAAAAAAAGAGGCACTTGAAAAAGCGGACATAAAAGATACGCTGACAATGAGCATGATATCGCAGATACTTACAGCACAGAATTTTTCGATGCCCGCGGGATATCTGAAAGGCGAGAAGGATAACGTTCTTGTGCGCGTCGGCGATAAATTCGGAAATCAGAACGAGCTTGCGAAACTGATGCTTTTTGACCCGGGCATTGACGGTATTGACCCCATATATCTTGACGATGTTGCGGACGTTGATCTCACCGACAACAGTGACGAGATATACACAAAGCTAAACGGCGAAAACGGCGTTGTCGTATCGTTTACGATGCAGTCCGACGCGGCTACCGCCGAAGTATCGGACAATATCGGAAAAGAGCTGAAGAAGCTCACCGAGGAGTACCCCGGACTTCACTTTACAACGCTGATGGATCAGGGCGATTATATTCACCTGCTTGTTGATTCGGTTATCAGCAACCTTCTTTGGGGCGCGCTGTTTGCGATAGTAATCCTGTTTATTTTCCTGCGCGACATTCGCCCGACGTTTGTCATTGCCTGCTCAATACCGATATCGGTAATATTTGCGATAGTGCTTATGTATTTCACGGGCATATCAATTAATATGATCTCGCTGTCGGGTCTTGCTGTCGGCGTGGGAATGCTTGTTGACAACTCGGTCGTTGTTATCGAGAATATATTCCGTCTCAGAAATAACGGCGCAAGCCCGATACAGGCTGCCGTGTCGGGTGCGATTCAGGTCACCGGGGCGATTTTTGCGTCAACCGCAACGACTGTGTGCGTGTTCCTGCCTATCGTATTTACGGAGGGCGTCACTCGTTCGCTGTTCCAGGATATGGCGTTGACAATCGGCTATTCGCTGTTGGCAAGTCTGATTGTTGCGATAACGCTTGTTCCGGCAATGTCGCAGGGACTGTTGAGCCGTGGTTCGAAAAAGCTGAAAGTAAGGCGTTCAAGCAAGCTGCTGAACGGATATAAACGAATGATATCATTCTCGCTTGATCACAAAGTAATCGTTCTTGTGGCTGCTGTATTGCTGCTTATATCAACCGGACTGCTGTCGATACTCAAGGGCTTTTCGTTTATTCCGGATATGCAAAGCACACAGGTGTCGATGAATGTTACAATGCCGAAGGGCACAACGTTTGACGATTCTTCCAAAATGACAGATGAGATTTACAAGCGTCTTGAAAATATTGAAGAGATAGAAGATGTCGGCGCGATAGTCGGTTCGAATGTACTCTCAAGCACGTCGTTTGGCTCGCTGGGTGCGGGAAATACGGACAACAACGTTTCAATTTATATTATTCTGCAGGACGAGAGAAAGATGAAGCGTTCGATTTCGGAGGTGTGCGACGACATTTCGCAGAGAATGTCCGATCTCGACTGTGAAGTGAGCGTGGACGCGTCGGGCATGGGAAGTATGATGGACGCAATGTTCGGTTCGGGTCTGTCGGTCAACGTTTACTGCAACGATATGGACGAGCTGCAAAAATACGCAGCAGATATCGCAAATGTGGTTAAGAAGGTTGAAGGCACCGAGAATACGTTCAACGGCATAAGCGAAACTACACAGGAGCTTAGAATAAGCGTTGACAAAGAGAAGGCAATGAAACACAGCCTGACTGTTGCGCAGGTGTTTATGGACATTTCAACGTACATGAGCAGTCAGCAGAAGGCGACTAATCTTGAGACGAAAGATGATTCAATCACGGTTGAGGTTATCAACAGTCAGGTTGAGGAGCTTACGGAAAAGGATCTTCGTGATCATGTGATTAAAGCTACAGATATGCAGGGCAAAAGTATATCTGTAAAACTGAGTGAAATTGCGAATATAGACAAAGCCGAAAGCCTTAATACTATTTCGAGAATTGATCAGAAGAGATATCTCACTGTTTCGGCAGACGTAAAGGACGGATACAACACGACAAATGTTGCGCGAGCAGCAAAAGAAAAGATAGATGAAATGAATCTGCCCTCGAATGTTACATATGAGCTTACAGGTTCCTACGAAACGACAATGGACGCAGTTGTAGAGCTTGGAAAGATGCTTGCGCTGGCGATAGTATTTATATATATGATAATGGTAGCGCAGTTCCAGTCGCTGCTGTCGCCGTTTATCATAATGTTCACAATTCCGCTGGCGTTCACGGGGGGCTTTGTGGCGTTGCTGATATCCGGTCTTGATATGAGCGTAATAGCGATTATCGGATTTATTATGATGGCGGGAATAATCGTAAACAACGGTATTGTACTGGTGGATTATGTGAATCAATTAAGAATGGACGGAATGAAAAAACGAGACGCGCTGATTGAAGCCGGTGTTACAAGACTGAGACCGATATTCATGACTGCGCTGACCACGATACTGGGCTTATCTGTAATGGCGTTGAACCAAGATGAAACGTCTGCGCTAATGCGCCCAATAGCGTTGGTATGTATCGGCGGTTTGCTGTACGCAACGATAATGACGCTCTTCATAATCCCAGTCATTTACGACATATTTAACAAAAAAGATATCAGAGTAGTAAAAGAAAGCGATCTGGAAGTAATCACAGACTAGTGCCCATGCTCAATTAGCAATTCGCAATGCGCAATGCGCAATGCGCAATTAGCAATGTGCAATTCAATGTGCAATGTGCATTTACAGGTGATTGTAAAAAAGGGGTGACGTAACAATGACAGATTTAACACGAGAAAAACCGATAAAAGCACTTCTGAAATTCGCTCTTCCGATGGTGCTGAGTGTAGCGTTTCAGCAGGTGTATAACATTGCCGATAAAGTTATCGCGGGAAAATTTGCAGGCGAGGACGCTTTGGCGGCTGTCAGTGCGTCATACCCGCTTACAATGATAATAATGGCGTTCGCTCTGGGTACAAACGCAGGGTGTTCGGTCGTTATCTCGGGAATGTACGGCGGGAAAAAGTATAAAGACGTGAAAAGCACAATAAGCACATCGCTTATGCTCGCTATAGTTGCGGGAGCCGTGCTGTCTTTGATAAGTCTGATACTGTGCGACCCTGTCTTGAAATTCCTGAATACGCCCGATAATATTATGTATGATTCGGCTGTGTATCTCAGAGTGTATCTGTACGGGTTTGCGTTTTTGTATTTGTATAATGTGTGTACGGGCGCATTCAATGCGCTTGGAAATTCAAAAACACCGCTGTATTTTCTGATTGGTTCATCTATCGGTAATATAATACTGGATTATATATTTGTTGCAGTATTTCAGTGGGGAGTAGCGGGCGTAGCGTGGGCAACGTTCATAGCGCAGGGGATATCGTCGGTGTTGTCGCTGGTTGCGCTGATATTCGAAGTAAACAAGCTGGAAACAGAGGGGCATGTTCCGTTGTTTTCGAAAAATTCACTCCATAGAATACTGACGCTTGCCGTGCCAAGCATAGTGCAGCAGAGTTTTGTGTCGGTAGGCGGTCTGTTCATACAGGGGCTTGTAAACTCGTTTGGTTCGTCGGCAATAGCGGGATACGGTGCGGCAATTCAGCTGAACACATTTGCAATAACGGTATTTGCGACTTCTGCGAATGCGGTGTCGAATTTCACGGCGCAAAACATGGGGCGCGGTTTATATGACAGAGTGAAGGAAGGGTTCCGTGCTGCGCTGAAGATTGACGCAGTTATCGCAATACCTTTTGTGGCGTTGTACACGCTGCTTTCGAAAACGATGATCGGTCTGTTCATGGACGAACCGACGGCGGCCGCGCTTGAAACCGGGCGGCAGTTTTTGTATATCGTTGCGCCTTTCTACTTTGTAGTGATGGTGAAGCTGACGGTAGACGGATTGATGAGAGGCGCGGCGGCTGTAAAGTATTTCATGATATCGACTTTCTCCGATCTTCTTCTCAGAGTTGTTCTTGCATACATACTTACTCCGTATTTCGGTTCAACCGGCATATGGATGTCATGGCCTGTTGGCTGGACGCTTTCCGCAGCATTAGCAGTATCTTTCTACGTCAAAGGTCTCTGGCGGCGGCATGCTGCCGCTCCCAATACGCACACGAACTCTTTAGATAAACAATAAATAAGGCCTGCGCCCAACTTATAGTAAACGTCATTGAAAAAATCCTATTAAGAACATTTATGAGTGCGCAATTCAATTCGGAATTCGGAATGCGGAATGCGCAATTCAATTCGCAATTCGAAATGCGCAATGCAGAGTGTGCCAAGAGTCGCAGATTGAAACCCCTCCGTCACAAGGTACTGCGTACCTTGCGACACC
>CADCOF010000037.1 GCA_902802975.1 uncultured Ruminococcus sp.
CGGTGAATCATGGCAGCATGCGGGTCAATATACATACCGTGTTCATCGGGACCTCTTCGGCAAAGTGTACTGCTCATTTTTTCGAGTATATCGGTTTTTGTCGTCATTTGTTCGCCGGCAGAATACCAGCCTGCAATACCACACATTTGAATTACCTCCGTTAGTTGTCAGAATAACATGGCATAATAAATATCAAGAACATTATACAACACACAAGCAGCATAATGCTGCCGTTTGGTGCCAGTGATGACGCTGCCGCTGCGGTTTCGCTGATATTGGAAAACACTTCAACATCGGGACATACGTATCGGCATATCAGGTACGTAACTCCTGCGGAGAGAAACGCCATTGTCAACCGCCCTAAAACAAACCACGCGGACATGACTTTTATTTCCGGCACGGCTGCCATCACCTGAAGGTGTACGCATACACCGCCCCATGCTGCCGCGGCAGCGATGACATATATCGGCAGCCGCATTTCGCACAGCGCAGACGCGCCGTCTGTAGCCTCAAGAAACGCCTGCAGCAGCACTTTGTACAGATCACTTCCAAACGGTATGATCGACAGCAGCACCTGTGAAAATCCCGAAAACAGCACTACGAAGGAGCAGAGCGACACGCAGCCCCCGCATGATGATTTTACGGCAGTGACAACTGCATCGGGTATATTTCTGTCTATGATAGCAGCAGTAGGAAATTTTGTCTCGCCCTGGGGTTCCTTTGAAAACACCCCGCTGACAACGCCTATTATCAATGCAGATATTGTATTGGCGCACAATAACACAAGACCTATTCGTTGATCATGCAGCAGTGTTATTCCTATAGTGTTTATTAAAAACGCGGGACCCGGGTTTACACAAAACAACAGCATTCGCCGCGCCTGCGCGCACGTTATACGCTTCTTACGCAGAAGTTCGCTGATACCCACCGCGCCCACGGGATACCCTCCGATAAGACTCAGTACCACTGTGACAGACGCGTCTCCGGGCAGCGATAAAACACGATTTGTAAAGTCCGATATTCTGTTACCGATAACATCGGCTATTCCCGAGGCTGACGCAAAGGATACCAAAAACATAAAAGGGAACAACGATGGAAGCAGCACGGCGAGCGAATAATTTATACCGTGCGAAATACCTACAGACATTTCCTGCGGATAATACAGCACCCCCGCGGTCAGCAAACAGAATACAGGCAATAATAAGGCAAATGTCACGCTCTGTTTAGTTTTACTCATTATCAGTCACTCCCAAAGCCGAGACATTATCTATCAATATCGGCTGCGGCGCAGCAATATTTTCAATGCAGTCGTAATTCACAGTATAAATATAGCTGTCATCACATTCTGAATCAGCGATATCCCGCGTCACGATCTGTGTATCATTACATTTGAAAAGTTCCCGCAGAAGCATTTGTTTGCGCATTATTTTATCCGCATCGTCTTTAGTAACAGTAATATTCTCCACACTGAATTTGTAGTTATTTTCGGTAATTATATCGGCACTGATCTCGCTGCCTTGAATATTGACTCGTTCGAATTTTCGAAGCACTGCCGAATTTTCCGGAATATCTTTCAGAGTAAGCGGAATAATCACATTAAACAGTCGAACAGAACACCTTGATACCGGGGTGTCGTCAACGTTTGTTATTTCAATAATTTTTGGAATAACAAACACCTCGTTGTACCTCGTGGCGGCAGTAACTTTCCCCTCGGCATGCGTAATATTCACTGTGCCGTCCGCATTCTCCACAACGCCTGAAATAAGCAGGTCGCCCTTAGCCGCACCATCGCCCATAGACACAACCGGCGTGCCGTTGTAAGTGTCAACGCGAATAATCTGAGCGTCTGTTTTCGCTTTCAAATTGCGCGGAGCATTATCAAACGTCGCCGGAGGCAGCTTTTCTGTAGCGTTTACTTCGCCGTTGCTGCCGTCGGCGTTAATAGTAATCCACGACAAATTTCCAAATTCGATCATAGCACTCGTCTGCATTCTTTTCAAACTTTCGAACTCACCCTTTACGCCTTCGTACATTCCAACTCTTCTAAGAATATCGCACGCAGCGGTCTGACTCATTGTCTCGAATCGACAAATGTCAATAGTCCAGATATACATCGACAACAGTTTGAATATCAGCAAAAAGCAGACCGCACCCCATACAAGTCCTGACCGCCGCTTGTTGCGTTCAAATATGATCGGGATACCCTGCTTTTTCACAGAGTGAACGCGGCACGACGAATCTTTGGATATTCGAAGAACTTCTTTGTAATCACTCAAAATACAGCTTACATATATCTCACCTGCCCTGCTTTTTATGCCGTACACCCCTACCCCGCTGCGTATCAGCTTGTTGAGGAACGCGCCCGGACGGCTGCCGGTTATCTTGAATCGAACAGTTCCTCTGATAAACTTAAGCAAACCGATCATCTTATTAATCCCCACTTTGGTTAATTCGGAATTCGGAATGCGTAATGCGGAATTATTTATAAAAGACAAAGGCTTATCACAACGACAATTAATTATTACAGTGCGAGAAGTCATGATCAACAGTGAAAAACTCAAATCGAGTACTAATTACAAATTCCGTATTACGAATTATTAAACCTAACCTCTTGTATATTGCCCCCTATAACAATTGTATGAATACTCAAGAATTTTATTACCAAATTTTCGCCGCATACAGTCAGCATAAAACTGCCCGCATGAAAAACGACTTCATTGTCGGTGTACTCCTCTATTCCCTTAAATCCGTCGACTGTGATCTCTCTGTTGCCGATAATCTGAATCACTGCCTCCCCTGCAATCTCCGCGGGGATACACTTGCTGATACCGCCGTCTGTTTTCATCTGCTTCCACCCCTTTGGGTCAATTCGGAATTATTTGTGTGTGACGAAATTTTATTCCAAGCGAAAATGTTCGATCTAAAGGGATAAACTCAGATCGAGCATCAATTACGCATTACGAATTCCTAATTATTTACAATCATATTCCCACGAGCAAAAAAATATACATTAAAACATTAAAATGTACTTGACAATATGGAAAGTAAGTGCTATAATAAACCTATCAAATCGATATGTATTTAGTACATAAAAGTTCTGCTTTATATATCGACAAATCTTATCTGTACAAGGAGATAATTAACATGAAAATTTACAAAACAGTACTTGATCTTGTAGGAAACACACCTTTGTTAGAGCTTTCCAATTTTGAAAAAAATAATTCTCTTGAGGCAACAGTCATAGCGAAAGTGGAGTTCTTCAATCCTGCCGGCAGCGTAAAAGACAGAATCGCAAAAGCAATGCTTGAAGACGCAGAGGCAAAAGGCAATCTTAGACCCGGCTCGGTTATTATTGAGCCAACATCAGGCAATACAGGTATCGGACTTGCCGCTGCCGCTGCTGCAAAAGGATATAAAGTGATACTTACCATGCCCGAAACGATGAGCATTGAAAGAAGAAATCTGCTGAAAGCCTACGGTGCACAGGTCGTTTTGACAGACGGAAGTAAGGGTATGAAGGGCGCAATCGCAAAGGCTGAAGAACTCAAAGAGGAAATCGAGGGCGGCTTCATTCCCGGTCAGTTTGTAAATCCTGCAAATCCTCAAGCACACATCAGAACGACAGGTCCCGAAATCTGGAACGACACCGACGGAAAGGTTGATATTTTCGTAGCGGGCGTAGGCACAGGCGGAACACTGAGCGGCGTTGGTAATTATCTGAAATCTCAGAATCCGAATGTGAAAATCGTTGCGGTTGAACCTGCATCGTCGCCTGTTCTATCCACCGGCAAAGGCGGTCCACATAAAATTCAGGGTATCGGAGCAGGCTTTGTTCCCGACACGCTCGATACCGGTGTATATGATGAGATCATCACAATAGAAAATGAAGAGGCTTTCGAGGCCGGCAGAGAGCTTGCAAGAAGTGAGGGCCTGCTCGTGGGTATTTCTTCGGGAGCTGCTGTTGCTGCCGCAAAAAAACTTGCTCTCCGCGCTGAAAACAAGGGCAAAGTTATAGTTGCTCTTCTCCCGGACACGGGCGAACGCTATCTCTCTACAAGTATGTTTGCGGAATAATCCTATAGTTTTGATAATGGAGTATTGGTTTAGCTTTTAGCTTTTAACTTTCAACACTCAAAAAAACGCCTGATCAACAGACAAAAATTATGTCTTGCTGATCAGGCGTTTTTCTATCTACTTTTCTATCTACTTTTCTATCTATTCGTAATTATCTTCAGGTTCATTCTCATTGTCGTCGGTGTACTCTGTGTAATCCTCATCATCGGTATCTTCTATATCTTCTGTATCCTCGGCTTCAATTGATGAGACATCGTATACTTCGCTGTCAATTTCGGTTTCTGTTTCTGTTTCTATTTCTATTTCCGTTCCCGTGTCTGTTTCTGTTTCAATTTCCGTTTCTGTTTCAGTGTCCTTCACAACAGAACTGTCATTATTCCGGGGTTCTTGGTGATATGTTTTACCAATCTCAGCCTTAAGAAACTGAGCCCACACTTTGCAGGCGTTTGTTTTCAGATGAATTCCCAGCGCACCGGGATCTGAGCAAAATTCAAACGGCAAATTACCATTCCTATTGGCAAATGCGTCATATGAATTCAAGAACCCACAGCCTTGGTTTCTCGCCAGCTTTTCCAACTCGCCATTGAACTCGCGTATCAAGTCGTTATTCAGATGCACACGCTGAGCGGCATAAATCATTGGCGTTACGGTTTCGAGATAAATCTGTACTCCCGGAGAGTGAGCACGTATTTTTCCGATAAGCTGCTCCGCATATGTTATCGTACCCTCAGGACCCCACATGCCGATGTCGTTCATACCCAGTCCGATAATTACCTTATTTGCACCGGTCAGTGACGCCGCATACTCTGCCAGGACTTTTTGTCCGTTGTAATACGGGTGAACATTTCCGGCGCGATTCAAATCCCATTGTGAATTGGAGTAGCTGAGACACGATGCACATACAAACTTACCATCGCCAAATGCGCTATACGCATCATTATACATACTCAATCCAACGGTCAGACTGTCTCCTATAAAAACGCAGTCATCAAACCAACTGTCAGGAACATTTTGCGAAGGATCAATATTTTCGTATTTATTCTCATATACTGCGTCCGGTTCATGGTCTGTGACAATCGGAGCCTCCTGTACTACATACTGCTGAAATTCATCGGGATTGACTTTTTTGATAGGATCATTCTCATCTCCCACTATAGTGGAGCTTGCAGATTTCTTGGAATCGCTGACAGTTTTTGACGAGGCAGCCGACGAACTCGACTTTGACTTCGATTTTGAAGATGATGAGACCGATGATGAAGTCGAGGACGAGGACGAATCCTCTGCAGATGATACATTGCTGACTGCATAAGATGCTGTATCGGCAGTCGCAGCATCACTACCATTATTAACTTTTGTGATATTGGCTGTCTGCTTATTTCCACACCCGGTGAGAATGATCACGAACAGCAAACTTGCGATAATACTTTTTTTCATAAATATTCTCCCCATATGACGATAATTTACCCGGCAATCCCTGCTCAATACTCCACTATGAAATTCAGATTTTAGTGAGACGAGCAAACTTAGCCATAAGCTTTTTTGTTCCAACAGTATCAAATGCTATTTCAAGCAATACGTCATTGCCCATAGGTCTTGCGGAAATAACCATGCCGTTGCCAAAAACAGAGTGATTCACACTGTCACCTGCTTTAAAATCAACTCTTCCGGAAGGTGCCTGTTGAGGTATAGCACCAAACTCCTTTGCACTCGCCATAAGAGTAGGTTTCGAAACAGCTTTTTTCGCTAATTCCGATGAGTTTCTCACAACAACTGATGAATCTGTCATATTCAGATATTCAATCGGAATCTCATTGATAAATGTTGACGGTCGGTTTGTTTTTGTTGAACCGTACAACATACGCTGTTTCGACTTCACCATACAAAGTTCTTCTTTTGCTCTCGTTATCGCTACATACGCCAAACGTCTTTCCTCTTCCATTTCCGTGTCTTCATAGATTGCTTTCACGCTCGGGAAGATGCCGTCCTCCATTCCCGGCAGAAAAACAATGGGAAACTCAAGCCCCTTCGCGCTGTGCATTGTCATAAGAACAACGCTGTCGGAGTCCTCATCGTAATTGTCGATATCTGTCAAAAGTGATATTTCCTCAAGAAAACCGTACAGACCGGCATCCTCGCTGTTGTCTTCCTGATACTTCATCAAGTTTGATTTAAGCTCGTTGATATCCTCGATTCGCTGCTCGTAGTCATCCTTTTCTTTTTTCAAATATGACTCATAGCTTATATCTCGAACAATTTTCTCGTACAAATCGGCAAGCGTCATTCTGCCTGTTTCGGCAATTTCGGAATACTCGTTTATCATGTCAACAAAGCTCTTCAATTTCGATGCAGCTTTTATAAGTGAATCATATTCCTCTGCACGGCTAATCACATCAAAAATGCTCAAGCCCTCCGCTGCGGCGATTTCAATAGCTCTGTTGACAGTTGAATCACCAATAGCTCGTTTGGGCTTATTTATTATTCTGCGAAGACGAATATTATCGTTCGGATTATTGATGACCTGAAGATAAGCCACCATATCCCGAATATGTTCTCTGTCATAAAACCTATGACCACCGATGATTCTGTGAGGAATACCCGTACGAATAAACATCTGCTCCAGACCGTTACTCTGCGCGTTTACCCTATACAATATCGCATAATCGCTGAACTTTCTGCCTTTCGCCACTCCATTGAGAATAGTATCGGCAATAAAGCTTGACTCTTCCCTCTCGGTTCTAACGGTATGCAGCCGAATCTTCACACCTTCGGAGTTTTCTGTCCACAGCGTTTTTCCTTTGCGCTTAGTGTTGTAGCCAATCACCGAATTTGCGGCATTCAAAATAGTTTTTGTACTTCTGTAGTTTTGCTCAAGTCGTATAACTTTTGCGTCCTTGAACGATTTCTCGAACGATAATATATTCTCGATCGTCGCACCTCTGAAACGATATATACTCTGATCATCATCGCCCACAACGCAAATATTATTGTAACGCTGTGCCAGCATACTTACAAATCTGTACTGAACACGGTTTGTGTCCTGATATTCGTCAACCATTATGTATTTGAATTTTTCCTGATAATATTCAAGGACATCCGGGTTTTTCTCAAACAGCTCAACCGTTTTGCTCAACAAATCGTCGAAATCCATAGCATCTGCTTCCTGAAGTCTTTTTTGATACATCGAGTAGACCTTTGCTATTGAGATAAGTCTATTGTCGCTGCCCGCGTTGCTCATATACTGTTCCGGCGAAATCATGCAGTCCTTTGCACTCGATATCTCCGCAATAATAGACTTATGCGGCAATATTTTATCGTCGTAATTCAATACTTTCTGGCAGTCCTTAATAAGCCTCTTCTGATCATCTGTATCGTAAATAGCAAATCTATCGGAATATCCGAGCCTTTCGCCATAACGTCTGAGTATTCTTGCGCATGTGGAATGAAAAGTTGATGCCCATACCTGTGAAGACTGCTCTCCGACTCTTGCAGCAATTCGCTCTTTCAGCTCCCCTGCTGCCTTATTTGTAAATGTGATTGCCAAAATATTCCACGGCTTGACGGATTTTACAGAAAGGCGGCGTTTTATTTCGCTGTCAAGCTCCCCTTCCCCATTCAAATAACGGTCTATCACATTCAATTCGTCATCGGAAAGTGTGCCGTAAAATTCGTCTGAATAATACGCATCGCCGAACTCTATCATATTAGCGATCCTGTTTACGAGAACGGTAGTTTTTCCCGATCCTGCGCCAGCAAGTATCAGCAGCGGACCGTTTACATGGAATACCGCCTTTCTCTGCATCGAATTCATTCTTGAAAATTCATTTTCAAGAACTCTCTTTCTCAGTTTGATCAACTCTAACTTATCAATCATTAAGCAATGATCCTTTCAACATTTCAATTTGTGTAAACTAAAACTCCTCAAAAAACGCCTCAAATGATGCGTCTGACGGCATTCTCCAATCGCCTCGAGGGCTTAGGGAAACAGAACCCACCTTTGGAGAATCAGGGATACAGCTGCGTTTGAACTGACTGATAAAAAATCGGCGTACAAACACATTCAGCCACTTTTTTATTGTTTCTTCGGAATAAACACCGTCGAATGCCTTTGCTGCAATTTTGAGAATCTTCTCTTTCGAAGAACCGAAGCGCACAAAATGATACAAAAAGAAATCATGAAGTTCATACGGTCCTATATTATCCTCTGTCTTCTGAGCAATCTTACCGTTTTCATCAGGCGGGAGAAGTTCCGGAGATACAGGCGTATCAAGAATATCCTCTAAAGTAGCGCGAACGCTGCCGCTGCTGCACTGTGCCTCATACGCAACGATATACTTAACAAGCGTTTTCGGCACGCTCGCATTCACGCCGTACATACTCATGTGATCGCCGTTATACGTACACCAACCCAAAGCAAGTTCCGAGAGGTCTCCTGTGCCTACAAGCAGACAATTTTCTTTATTTGCAAGATCAAAAAGAACCTGCGTGCGCTCACGCGCTTGTGTGTTTTCATATGTAATATCTTTGATTGAAGGATCGTGACCAATGTCGCTCATATGCAGCAGGCACGCCTCCTTAATACTAATTTCACGAATGGTGACACCGAGTTCTTTCATCAGCGTGAGGGCATTTGTATACGTGCGATCCGTTGTACCGAATCCGGGCATTGTAACACCGATAATATTTTCAATTGGCTTGCCCAAAAGCTTCATAGCACGGACTGCGACAAGCAGCGCAAGCGTGGAATCAAGGCCGCCGCTGATACCTATAATGCAGCCGTTCGAACGCACATGTTCTATTCGCTTTGCAAGTCCGCTTGACTGTATCGACAATATTTCGGCGCACCTCTTACCCATCTTATCTTTATCCGACGGCACAAATGGGTGCGGGTCGATATATCTATACTTCAGATCGCACTCGGGATTTTCGGTACAGCAATCAAGAGTCAAGATATCGTTGTTATTCTGTACACTGTCGCCAAATGTTATATTCTGACGGCGAAGAGATTCTAATTTTTCTATATCGATATCCGAGTATACTATCACGGTATCGCGAACAAAACGCTCACCTTTTGCGGTTATCGAGCCGTATTCGGATATGATGGCAGCACCGGAAAACACAAGGTCTGTTGTACTCTCAAAAACTGACGCACCGGCGTAAGCATAAGCGCATATTAAGCGCGCAGAAGTGGCGGAAACAAGCAACTCACGATACTCTGCTTTTGCAACATACTCATCACTTGCCGAAAGATTACAAATAATATTTGCGCCCGCCAAAGTCAGTGCAGTTGAAGGCGGCACAGGCGCCCACAAATCTTCACAAAGTTCCACACCCATAACGGCACCGCCGCCGAGATCGAACAGATTTCTGCCCATTTGAACGCCATCGAACACGCCGCTGCGAATCACTACACTGCCGCTGTTTGCAGGTGCGAACCAGCGCTTTTCGTAGAACTCATGATAATTAGCTATATATGTTTTAGGTACAAGCCCGATTACTTTACCTTTGTTCAAAACAGCGGCACAATTGTACAATTTACCTGAGAAAGCAACAGGCAAACCGACGATGATCGTGATGTTAAGCTCCCGCGTATTTTCAATAATGTAAGAAACAGCATCTTCCGCACCGGTCAGCAATGTATTATTAAAGAACAAATCTGCACAAGTATAGCCGGTAACTGAAAGTTCGGGTGTCACAAGCAGACGCGCTTTATTATCTGCCGCGGTCTTAGCAGCATTTACTATTTCTTTTGCGTTATACATCGGGTCTGCAACTTTCAACTTAAGTGACGCTGCCGCTATCCTTATAAACGATCTATTCATTTAATCATCTCCATGTCTATCATAGCAAAAAACCTCGACAATCACATGTCGAGGTTCTGGTGGGAGAGGGTGGATTCGAACCACCGAAGCCGAAACAACAGATTTACAGTCTGCCCCATTTGACCGCTCTGGAACTCTCCC
>CADCOF010000038.1 GCA_902802975.1 uncultured Ruminococcus sp.
ACGGTTGGGAACCGCCCCCGGCGGCTGCGAAAGCAGACGTGACGGAGGGGTTATACTGCGGTAATTTTCGTTTTGGCACACTCTCCATTCGCAATGCGCAATTAATTTACACATCAAGTTATGTAAATTGCTTTCCTCCTTTTCACAAAAAAATTACGTTCTTAAAAAAATTGTCATCTTAGCCGATCTTGCGCTCTACCACAATAATTGCGAATTGCGCATTTCGCATTGCGAATTAATTCATGTTCCGAATTGCCAAAAAGCATATCAGCTCAAAATCATCAAGTCCATTAACATCGGAGATCAGTGCACTTGTGCCGCCCGGAGTAAACAGGCTGTCAATATCGCTTTCGGCTTTCGTGTCAATGATAGACTCAATAGCCAAACTTAACAATTCGCTCATTTGTGACATATCTTTACCATCGTTGGTCTCTTCATTGAAAATACGGCAAAGCTCCTTTATTGACTTCGATTTGCCCTTGCACAACAAGCGAATATCATCAAGCAGCTCTTTCGGATTGAGATAATCACAAATAACCTCGCCGTCTGTGCTGATATAAACCATATAGAATGGGTGAATACGGTTTTTATTTCCGATGTTTACATCATCATTTACATTTTTCAGTACGAAAATAACACCCTCGCCAAGCTCTGGTGTAGAAGGCACAACAGCATGCAGCCCTTTCGGCTTTTTCTCAATATCTCTATGTTCTTTGATATATTCAAGCAGATCAAGCCGATATTCGTTCAGTCCTAAATCCATGATGGATATACCGTCATTCATTTCTTCCATATCTACGACTTCATTCATCATCTTTTTCAGCTGTGAGCTGCGGTATTCAAGGTCGCCTTTTTCCTCGTAATTGATAAGGTCATCATCGCCCGTTGAAGTCATAACGGATATTTTCATTCTTGTTTCTACTCTTGATTTGAGATTAAGATAGTCATCAAGATTCATATCGGGCCAGAAATTTACAAGCTGAATAAACTCGTTTTTGCTGCCGATACGGTCAATTCGTCCGAAACGCTGTGTAATACGCACGGGGTTCCAATGAATATCATAATTCACAAGATAGTCGCAGTCCTGCAAATTCTGTCCTTCTGAAATACAGTCGGTAGCGATCAGAATATCTATTTCCTGCGTGCTGCCCGGCATAAGAACATCTCTGCCTTTTGACACGGGAGAAAAGAGCGTCAGTACATTGTTGAGGTTTGTCTTTTTCAGCTTGATCGTCGTTTTACCGTCCACGCTGCCGGTAACTACAGCCGTATCAAGTCCGAATTTCTTTTTTACATAAGTGCTGACATTATCATACAGATATTCCGCTGTATCGGAAAAAGCCGTAAAGATTATCATTTTCTTATTGCCGGCGTTGATAGGCGAATTTTGCTTTTGCGATATAAGCTTAAAGAGTGTCTGCAATTTTGTATCGTGTTCGGGAGTAATATCTCCAATCATTGAGATAAGCAATTCGAGTGAATCCTTATCCTTCTGCAGATCGGCTCTCCAAGTACGATAATCTATATCCGCAAGGTCAATTCTGACTTTTTTTCCGACTGTAAAATCGGCGTTGCTGTCGTCCATATCAAAATCATCGTCGGTAATATCGTAAACATCAAGTTCGGAAACGCCGTGCTTTTTCTCGTACTCATTTATCGTTGTGATGGTGCTGCTTATCATGCTGTAAATTCGCTGCAAGGTAAGCGAGAACGAATTAACGGAGCTTTCAAGCCTTTTCAGAAGATTAATAGCCATTAATCGGCGAATACCAAGTTCACGGTTTGACTGACGGAAATTATCATTCTCGTCCATATACTTCGATTTTTTGCTGTCAAAGATATAGTGTGACGGCATATATACGCAAAGCGACAAGCCGATCAATATTGTGTAAATATCGTTGTAGTTAATTGCGTTGCTAAGGTCTGTCAGTGCGGGCGTTAGGGATATAGGTTTAAGCCTTTCGGGGAATTTTCCGATTTTCTCGCTGTTGTAGTATCTTTGAATATGCTTTCTTGATCGAGCGATAGTCACGCTGTCGAGCAGCTCAAAAAAGTCAAAGTCGAGCATTCGCAAAAGCGAATCTGTAGTTCGTTTTTCTTTCGGATAAGCACTCCAGATATTGAAGGCTCCCTGCGCCTCTCTGAATATCTGCTCAATTGACTTTTTTGTGTTCAGTTTATCTGTCAGATTTTCCGAACTTCCCTCATAAGCAAGCGCAAGCTGATTTCTCAGATCCGTAAAACGGTTATTCACGGGCGTTGCCGAAAGCATAAGCACCTTTGTTTTTACGCCTGCACGGATAACTTTATCCATTAAGCGTTTATATCTGTTTTCGTGAGTATTTGAATGTGTGCCGATTCCGTTTCTGAAATTATGCGATTCATCAATTACTATCAGATCATAATTGCCCCAATTCAAGCGGTCAAGATCAAGCCCGTTGGAATAACCGCCGTCACGAGAAAGGTCTGTATGAAACAGAACATCATAATTAAGCCTGTCGGCAGCAATCGGATTATTGACGTAATTGTCTTTGTATGTATTCCAGTTTTCCGCAAGCTTTTTCGGGCAAAGCACAAGAACGGTTTTATTCCTGTTTTCATAATACTTTACAACCGCAAGTGCCGTAAAAGTCTTACCAAGACCTACACTATCAGCGAGAATACAGCCGTTGTATTTTTCGAGCTTATTGATTATAGCAAGAACAGCGTCTCTCTGAAAATCGTACAGCAAATTCCAGATCTTACTATCTTTAAATCCGGTTGCTTCATTGGGCAGCTCATCTTCGGATATATCCTCAAGAAACTCACTGAAAACGTGATACAGCGTCATAAAATAGATAAATTCAGGAGAGTTCTCGTTATACGCCGTACTAATGCTTTCGATAACAGTTTCGGTGACATCTTCAAGCTTTGTGGCGTCGTTCCAGAGCTGATTGAACAAAGCAATATACTGCCGTGCAAACGGAGTGTCAAGGCAATTCACCATATTATAGGCGTTGTTGCCCCTGTCGCAGCCTATATCGGTTGTTGTAAAACCGGAAATAGGCATATAAGCAGCAGCGAATTTTTTACTGTCAACCGTAATGAATCCGCTCATAGCGTCACCGCTGACATTTGAACGGAATTTCACCTTTTTTCGTATCCAGTCTGCGCATTCTTTTGCAATGGCTTTCTGCGTCATTTCGTTGCGGAGTTTCAACTCAAACTCTGTACCGTACAAACCCAATTCTCTATTCATACGAGGAATGTAGAACTCTCTTTTCTCCTTTTGAGCAGCCTCTTTTACAAACGTAGGCGATGTAAACAGAAACCGCAGTTCGCCAATGCTGTCGAGTTGTTTCTTCAATTCTTTATACGCATACATCGAGAAACACGAGGCAGCAATGGTAATTTTACTGCCTTTCTTTATATTCTCTATCAGTTCGTCTTTCAGTAATGTGCTGATATTATCAATAACTTTCATATTAACAAGACCTTAACATTTTATATCATTATTTTTCTCTTTTGCATTTTCTTTTTCGTAATACAGTAATTCACCCGGCTGCACTTCAAGTAAACGACAAAGTGTAGCTATATTATCTGCATTCAGCATTTCACCATTCCGTAAACGCTGAATAGTGCAATTCGCAAGTATTCTTTCTGTTGATAAACGATATGATGAATAACCTTTGTATTTAAGCGGCATTTTCCTCAGCTCCGTATAGAATTCTTTCCAAGAGATTGTACATTTTTATTATACAACAAAATATAGTCTTATAACAGGCTTTATTTTAACTAAAAAAATGTTGTAAAGTTTGTCAATAATCACCACATATTAATTATTGGAAGATAGTCTGCAGAAATGTACACCACCGGTGTACATTTCACCGATACAGATTGATAACCTCAATATCCTTTCGCTGCGCCATACGGACGGTTTGACCTGTTCCGGAGCGCGGCTTGTTTTCATTATAAGGCTTATTTTCATTATAATATGAAAAGCAAATTTCGGCACCCTCTACAAGACGGGCATTTCGCTTTCTCATACAATCCGAATTATAATGCGGAGCTGTCTGTTCAACACTATCCGCAGCAGATACAATTTCAAAAAGCTGCCGCCGATCTGAATCCGACCAATACTTGCTCTGTTCTTCCGGCGGACAGGGCAGGACTAAATGCAGCTTGATAAACGGGTATTTTTCTTTCAGCTTAAGAACGGTCAACGCTGCGACCGTATCAAATCCGACCGCGCCGCCAATGAAAAAATCTGTTAGCCCATCGGTAAGGTATTTTTCAAGAATATCATACAACCTTTGAGAAAGAATAGTGCTATCTTCATTCAATCTACGGTGTCCGGTGAAACAAGCCGATCTCATTTTATCATCTCCGCAATACATAGAAAGTGCAGGAAAATACACTATTTAATTTTATTGTATCAAAACCAATAAAAAAATGTAAATGTGCAAATTCAAATTACATAGAAAAGATGATAAGATTTTATTGAAAGTAGGGATCGAAGATGAAAGAAGAGCACGCGGAAGAGTACAGAGTACTCGGCATAAAAATAGCAATGTATAGGAAAATGAGAGGTTTGACACAGGAGCAGCTTGCGGAAAAGGTTGACCTAAATGTGTCACATTTAGGTGCTGCGGAGGCAACGGGCGTACCTCGCACCATTTCACTTGACGCATTATTTGATATTGCGAAGGCGCTTGATATTCCGCCTTATAAGTTTTTGATAAATGATCTGAAAGACGATTGAGTATTCCTTATATATCGACGCTTTGATATATGTTTTATATGGAAAGAGGAGGGCATACCTGTATGGGTAACTGCCCTCTTTTTTCGTCTTAAAAAAAGGACGTCAGAGCAAAAAGTCGCTCAAACGTCTTGACATTAGCCTATGAAATGTGGTATTATCAGGTTTGGAGTGTTAGCCCAAAAAGCAAGCGGCTGTCGTTACTAGCCGCTCGTTTTTGAGATAAACTCTATTACAATTGAATAGCCATCACAAGAGAGAGCATATCACACTCACCGATAACAGTTACGCCAAGACCTTTAACGCTATGTTAAACCTTTTCAAGGAAAGCGAGCCAACCGCCTCGAACTTCGGTTGCTGCCTTCGGTGAACGGTAAGGTAGGTCAAAAGCCTACCTGATTAATACACGGCGGGTAATTAAAAGAGTCGAAAGGCACCGACAGGCGTAGGGGAACGTATCTCTGTGGATTGCCAAATGCTATGAAAATGGATAAACCACATTAAGCTGCGTCATTTTCACAACACAGCTTAATAAATAATCTTGGCGCGCCAAAAGGGACTCGAACCCCTGACCTACTGCTTAGAAGGCAGTTGCTCTATCCAGCTGAGCTATTGGCGCATATGGAGC
>CADCOF010000039.1 GCA_902802975.1 uncultured Ruminococcus sp.
ATGCCTCCGGCGGCAAGCCTTTTTGAAAAAAGGCTTGGCGAAAAACTTTGTGATGCTCTCTGTCTAACCTTAAGTTGATGACATTGAAGTTTCGCTTAGAGGGTGCGGGTCTCCGGTAGAGACCTCTGCCGACGGCAGGCGAGACCCGGGGGACTTCTTGCCCGTTAGGTTAAAAATAAAAACAAATTTACCATAATCACTATTATAACTCAAAAAAACAAATTTGTCACTACATTTTCAAAAAAAAGGCGGGCGGCGTGCCGCCGCTCCCGATACGCGGTTCGATTTTTCAGTATCGTAGCTTTTTCGCACGCGTTCCCCGTCGTGCCGGCACGACTCCTTTTGTGCGCGGTGTTCAAGCAGGTGGCATACTAAAACCCCGTGGTTAAGGTTAAAACAAGTATTGACTTGATGGGTTATATTTGTTAAAATTATTATGGCGAATTTGCGAGAGCTTTGTCGCTTCTTCCAAAAACGTTTTGTTTTGTATAATATTGTGTGGTGTATTTAGGAGGGGTTATTATGGCCGACGATCGTACATACTTAAGGCGTGACGACGTTAATTTTTACGGCGTTTTTCTGAGGGATTATGATACGGGAAACCCGTATAAGGATAAATTGACAATTGTCAGAAAGAATTATTATGAGTCGGGTCTGCAAACTCAAAAACGAAAATTTTCAGAAATTGGCGCAGACGGAAAGAGTTATAAGTACAATTATTGCATGAATGAGGATACTTCTCTCAGATGGAAAGTTATCAATCCAATTGGAAAAGCTATCGAAAATGTGTCGAGTAAGCGTGACAGCAACGATTATCGTGTGGAAATACGTGACAATTTCGGTAAGCTGAAAAAATGTATATATTTTGGAGCATATCATAATTGGATAAAAACAAAATATTACGGTACGGGAAGTTCGGAGCCGGAAGTCGAGCTTGTTTATTGGGACGGAAACGGCGTCAGCGTTATTCTGAAATTTACCGCAAACGGTGACCGTAATAAGCCGGAAGTGCTGCTGCCGCTGAATATGGTGAATGACCCGAATTTGCTCGAAAAACTTACCAACAAGTTCGGTGTTCCTGAGGTAAGTACGATTTGTTCGATGGGGTATGTCTATTTCGCCGGTGAAAATATTGCTAAGGAGTGGGAACGTTATTCCCGCGACCCGTCACTTTTCGGAGAAGAGACCTACGATTATGGCGAGCCGTATTATGACGAGCCGCCTGTTGCAGTCGATCTTACACGAACAAGCGAGGTAATTGTTCCCGAGAAGGTGAAGCAGGACACTATCGTTTTTAGTATGGAAGATAATGCATTGCCGCCTTCACGCAATTTTGGTGAACCGGAATTGACAAGGCTTCATTCAGAGTCACTCGTTGAAGGCGAAAAAGAACGTGACGTTTTCGATATTTTGTATTCCAATGATAATTACAGTGACGGAACTACGGATACACCCGAGATTATCGAATATAATAACGGAAACAATGGTTACAACGAAAGCAATATAAGTTATATTTCAGACAGCGGGGAGCCTATTGTAAATGAGGAGCCTCTTGAACAGGATAACATTGTTTCGTATGATTCCAATCCTGAAGAATATGCAGAAGAATATACAAGCGAAAGCTTTTCGGATGTTACAAATGATGAACCATCGGTAAAGCAGCCCGAGCCGGAAGAAGAGGAAGATCAGATCGGCACTGCACTCGATATCACCAGAGAATTTGAAGTGCCGTTTACTTTTGATACTCTTCCGAAAGCGCAGCTTGACCACATGGACAGCAGAACTACCGAGTTTGTTAAGCCGCTTACAGAGTCGCTCGAAACAAATTCCGCTCAGAAGCCTAAGGCGAAGGTTCAGCCCGTTGTGCGCAGCGAATCAAAGGACGGACAGCTATACCCTGCAAAGGAGATAAAAACAGACGGCGGCGAGTCGTATTATTATTATGGTGACATGAACGCAAACGGGCAGCGTCACGGCCGCGGCAGAACGTCTATGCATGATGATTTTACGGCGTATGAGGGAGAGTATCAGTACGATATGCGTGACGGGTTTGGCGCGTACTACTACTCAAACGGCAAGATATGCTACTTAGGCGACTGGACAGAAAACCGCAGAAACGGTATTGGTATTTCGTTTAAGCCGAGAGATCGTTCCATGTATGTCGGCAGATGGGAGAACAACTGCCCTGTGGGAATGGGGGCGAAATTTGACGAAAACGGCGATTTGGATTTTGTTGGAAGATTTGAGACAGGTGCAAAAGACGGCATAGGCATAATATATCGACCGACAGACGGCGGCATTATAGTGTCCAGTTGGAGTGATGATAAGCAGTCCGAAAAATGCACTCTCTTTGACAGCAGCGGCAATCTGCTTTACAGCGGCGGGTTTAAAAATAACAAGCGCAGCGGATTTGGCACGCAGTATGACCCAAGCGGGCAGGTGAATTACCACGGCGAGTGGAAGGACGACAAGTTCAACGGCGAGGGCGTTTATACTCTTTCTAACGGCTGCAGGGTGTCGGGAACATTCCTGATGGGCGCGATCAACGGTTATGCTGTATTTACAACGAAGAGAGGCAAAAAAATTTATGAGGGCGATTGGGTGCGCAATCGTTTTCACGGACAGGGTAAAAAGTATAATATCAAAACAGGCGAGTGGTACAGCGGAACTTTTTCCGACGGAAAACCGATAGGCGAGTTGTCTTGCTATGACAGAGACGGAAATCTTATATATAAAGGCGAGCTGAAAAATGAAGTTTATCACGGCGTAGGTATTCAGTATAAAGACGGCGAAATGATTTATGACGGCGAGTGGAAAAACGGAGTTCGAAACGGCAATGGCACGGAATTCGAAAATGAAGTGCCTGTATATAAGGGAAAATTCAGAGACGGTGTGCGCAGAGGAATAGGCACGAGCTACAACAGTGACGGAAAGCCGGAATACAGTGGTCACTGGACTGATGGACAGCCTGATGGTGAGGGGCTCATGTATAAAGACGGAAAGCCGTATCTTGCGGGCAGTTTTGTGCGCGGTGTGCCTGATGGCAGAGTGAACGAGATCAGCGGCGGCACTGTCGTTAAGGAGTGTATTTATAGCAACGGCAGCTGTGTTTATATGCGCGAGTTTACCGAGGACGGCGCAGGAGTGAAGTACGAAGGATATACCCAAAACGGTGTTTATGAGGGTATGGGCTGCGCGTTTTCGCAGTACGGCGAGAAGTATTTCGAGGGCATATTCAAAAACGGTGAACCGGCGAAAAATATGCAGGTGCGTCTGCAAAAGCTTGAAGACTTGCCAATGCGCACAAAGATGATCGGCAGCGAGTACAGCAGATACACTAAAGGTCCCAACTATGTTATAGAGCGTGAATACGGCACAGGCTCATATTCAGGTTTGCTTGTGGGAGGAAGACCCTATGGTAAAGGGACTATCATCTACACCGACCACGGCTATACCGGCACATTTGCCGACGGACAGGCAAGCGGTCTGGGCGTTATTTACGAGTGGAACGGCAGAGAAGTAAAGGGTACGTTTGTGCGGCAGGAGAGCGACAGAACGACAAAGATAAGCTTTGCCGACGGTGTTGAGTATTTTTTGCTCAGAGATGAATAACGGAGGTGCGCAATGGATACTCAACAAATTCAACAAATGAAATCTACAACACAGCGGTTTATTGACACTGCTATTGACTGGGCGAAAGATTTTATCCCGCTGCTGATAGGCGCGCTGATCATACTGATAATAGGAATGTGGCTTTCGGGCGTAATCGCAGGGATTGTATCTAAGGCGCTGAAAAAAGCGAAGGTGGGAACAGAGGTTGTTACATTTGTAAACTCGTTCGTCAGAATCGCGCTGAAAGCAGTTGTGATAGTTGCAGCACTCGGTACGCTGGGGTTCAACATTGCGTCTCTTGTTACTGCACTCGGTGCGGCAACTGTGGCGATAGGTCTTGCTCTTCAGGATACGCTGAAAAACGTTGCAAGCGGGCTGATGGTTCTGATAAGCAAGCCGTTCAAAGTGGGCGATTATGTGCAGCTTGGCGCGCTTGAAGGGTCGGTCACAAAGATTGATATTTCGTCAACTCACCTTTTGACAATTGATAACAAAGAGGTAATTATCCCTAATTCGAATATTACTCAGAACAATATCACGAATTATTCTTCACAGGAAAAAAGACGTGTTGATCTGACTTACAATGTAGCGTATAATTCCGACATAGAAAAAGTGAAAAAGGTAATACGCAAGGCAGCGTCCGGGAATGATAAAGTTCTTCCGGAGCCGGAGATATTTATCGCAGTTGGAAAGCACGGCGAAAGCAGCATTGAGATTATTGTAAGAATTTGGTGCAAGACGCCGGATTACTGGAGTGTGTATTTTTATATGCAGGAAAAAGTGATCAAAGAGTTCAAAACAGAAAAAATCGAGATACCATATAACAAGCTTAATGTGATAAATACGCTTGATACAAACGAAGCGTAGACTATTTCAGATGTAATTTCAGGAATAACACCAACTAATTACATAAAAATTACAGCAAAAAACATTCTAATTGCCACATTTTTATTAAAATTTTTAGTTTTCATTAAGCAATTGTGAATTTTTTTAAAATTACCTATTGATTTTTTTCTCTTAATGAGGTATAAT
>CADCOF010000040.1 GCA_902802975.1 uncultured Ruminococcus sp.
CAGGTATGGCGGAATTGGCAGACGCGCATGGTTCAGGTCCATGTGAAAGCAATTTCATGCAGGTTCAAGTCCTGTTACCTGCACCATAAGCCGCATTGATTTGCGGCAAATAGTCGGCGTTATAGCCAAGTGGTAAGGCAAAGGTCTGCAAAACCTTGATCCCCGGTTCAAATCCGGGTGACGCCTTCAAATTGATCCCCTTCTGCTTTTAGCGGAGGGGGTTTTTCACATACATAATATTTTCATTATGAGGAGGATTATTGTGTCTGGCGGTATTTTTAAGCTAAAAAGCGATTATCAGCCCACGGGAGACCAGCCGCAGGCAATAGATAAACTTGTGAAAAGTATCGAAAGCGGAAATCGTGAACAGACGCTTTTGGGCGTTACCGGTTCGGGCAAAACATTCACAATGGCGAATATTATTGCGAAGCTAAACAGACCGACACTTGTATTGGCTCACAATAAAACTCTTGCAGCCCAATTGTGCAGCGAGTTTAAAGAGTTTTTCCCCGAAAACGCTGTTGAATATTTCGTGTCGTACTATGATTATTATCAGCCGGAGGCATATATTCCCTCAACAGATACTTATATAGAGAAAGATTCATCGATCAATGATGAGATAGATAAACTGCGTCACAGTGCTACTCTTGCGCTGTCGGAGCGTCGAGACGTTATAATCGTGGCGAGCGTATCGTGCATATACAGCTTGGGTAACCCGATAGATTACCGGACAATGGTGATATCACTCCGTCCCGGAATGGAAAAAAATCGCGATGAGCTGTTGAGAAAACTTGTTGAATTGCAGTATGAACGTAATGATATTAA
This sequence comes from uncultured Ruminococcus sp., assembly GCA_902802975.1. Lineage (GTDB taxonomy): Bacteria > Bacillota > Clostridia > Oscillospirales > Acutalibacteraceae > RUG592. Next base: position 826 of record CADCOF010000040.1, read on the forward strand.
CTTTACGCGCAACAAATTCAGAGTCAGGGGAGATGTTGTCGAAATATTTCCCGCTGCAAGCGCAGACAATATCATCAGAGTGGATTTTTTCGGAGATGAGATCGATACGCTCAGCGAGGTTAATCCGCTCACGGGAAACGTTGTTTCACGCCTGCGCCACGCTGCGATATATCCGGCATCGCATTATATCGTTCCGCACGACAAAATGATGACCGCTGTGAAAGATATCGAACGGGAATTGGAAGGGCGGCTTGAATATTTCAGAAAAGAAGGAAAGCTGCTGGAGGCTCAAAGAATAGAGCAGCGAACACGTTATGATATCGAATCACTTCTTGAGATAGGTTTTTGCCCCGGTATTGAAAATTACTCGAGAGTGCTTTCGGGCAGAGCACCGGGCAGCGTGCCCTACACTCTTCTTGACTATTTCCCAAAGGATTTTATTCTGTTTGTTGACGAGTCTCATGTAACTTTGCCTCAGGTCAGAGGAATGTACGCGGGAGATCGCGCAAGAAAAACAAGCCTTATAGAGTATGGGTTCCGATTGCCGTCTGCTCTTGATAATCGACCATTGAATTTTGATGAATTCTATGGTAAGATAAATCAGGCTGTGTTCGTGTCGGCAACACCCGGTGATTTTGAACTTGATAAGTGCGGCGTCACCGCGGAACAGGTCATTCGCCCAACAGGTTTGTTAGACCCGGAGATATCCGTTCGCCCGACAGAAGGTCAGATGGACGATTTGATATCAGAAATCAACGCACGCATAAAGCAGGGATACCGCACGCTTGTCACGACGCTCACAAAAAAAATGGCTGAGGATCTCACTTCATTCCTTGATGAACTGGGAATAAAAGTTCGCTATATGCACCATGATATAGACACCGTTGAACGTATGGAGATAATACGAGGTCTTCGCCTGGGCGAGTTTGATGTTCTTGTGGGAATCAATCTTCTTCGGGAGGGGCTTGACATTCCCGAAGTTGCGCTTGTGGCAATACTTGACGCGGACAAAGAGGGTTTTCTGCGTTCGGGCAGAAGCCTTATACAAACAATAGGACGAGCAGCGCGCAACAGCGAAGGCAGCGTTATCATGTATGCAGACAGCGTCACGCCGTCGATGGAAAAAGCATTGACAGAAACAGCGCGCCGCCGCGAGATACAGATGCGGTATAATGAGGAACACGGGATAACGCCTAAGACGATAGTAAAAAAAGTCAGCGATGTACTCGAGATATCTACCCACTCCGATGATGATAAAAAACAGAAAAAACAGATGTCTCCTGCGGAGAAGCAGAAACTCATTGAGCAGCTGACAAAAGAAATGAAAGCGGCTGCAAAACTACTTGAATTTGAACATGCAGCTTTTTTGCGTGATAAGATCAAAAAGCTGAAAGGATAAAGTTACAGTAAATCACATATAGTAGGCGACATAGATAATTACTAAAAACAGAGTTGGTGGTTGGCAGCTAATCTGATCTGAATCTAACGACTACTAACTGATAACTACCAACTCAACACGATGTTTTAACTAACATTTATTATAGTTAATGCAATATTTAAATTTATGTTTAACTTAAAATAAAGTAAAAGGAAAAGAATATGGCAAAGAAAGTAAAACAACCCGAATATGATAACGAGAGTATCGTATCGCTGAAAGGTGCAGATCGTGTTCGAAAACGTCCTGCCGTAATCTTCGGTTCGGACGGTCTTGAAGGGTGCGAGCATTCTTTTTTTGAGATACTGTCAAATTCTATCGACGAGGCCAGAGAGGGCTACGGCAGAGAAATCACCGTCACATACTACAGTGACAGATCGATTGAGGTGGAAGACCACGGCAGGGGCATTCCTGTTGACTTCAATAAGGGCGAACAGAAATACAACTGGGAGCTTGTTTTCTGCGAATTGTACGCGGGAGGAAAGTACAACAACAGCGAGGGCGAAAACTATGAATATTCGCTGGGATTGAACGGTCTCGGTCTTTGTTCCACTCAGTATTCTTCGGAATATATGGACGTAAATATCAGAAGAGACGGACTGAAGTATACTCTTCATTTTGAAAAAGGTGAAAATGTCGGCGGTCTGAAAAAAGAAAAATACACAAAGAAAGATACCGGAACTTGTATAAAATGGCGTCCTGATCTCGATGTATTTACCGATAACGAAATACCTGTCGATTATTTTATCGATATAATACGCCGTCAGGCGATTGTCAACGCCGGCGTGAAATTTATTTTTCGTGTGCAAAAGGATAAAGATTTTGAAACTACCGAGTTTCTTTACATTAACGGAATTGCCGATCACGTTAAGGAACTTGTGGGAGAGAATGCGCTATCCGGCGTGCAGTCATGGCAGGCGGAACGCATGGTGCGTGACAGAAGCGACAAGCCCGAGTATAAAGCGAAAATGAATATTGCGCTTGCTTTTTCAAATAAGATCAGCGTGAAGGAATACTATCATAATTCAAGTTGGCTGGAGTATGGCGGCGTTCATGAACTTGCAGTAAAAAACGCTTTTGTTTACGCTATAGACGCTTATCTTAAGCAAAACGGAAAATACAACAAAACGGAAAGCAAGATTAAATTTATTGATGTTGAGGATTGTTTGGTTATTGTTATTTCATCTTTTTCAAGCGTCACATCATACGAAAACCAGACTAAAAAAGCGATCAACAACAAAGGCATACAGGAAGCTCTTGTAGATGTTCTGCGTCATCAGCTAGAGATATATTTTATTGAAAACCCAATTGAAGCCGAACGCGTTGCGGGACAAGTTCTTGTAAATAAAAGAAGCCGTGAGAAAGCCGAAAAGACACGACTTGACATCAAGAAAACTCTATCCGGCAATATGGATATGACTAGCCGCGTAGCCAAATTTGTGGACTGCCGCAGTAAAGATACTTCTGTTCGTGAGTTGTTTATTGTGGAGGGAGATTCTGCTCTCGGTGCATGCAAGCAGGCAAGAGACCCCGATTTTCAGGCGGTAATGCCTATACGCGGTAAAATACTCAACTGTTTAAAAGCGGATTATGATAAGATATTCAAAAGCGAGATCATAACAGACCTGTTAAAAGTGCTGGGCTGCGGCGTTGAAGTTCAGTCTAAGGCGAATAAAAACTTGTCACTATTTGATCTGAATATGCTGCGCTGGAATAAGATAATTCTTTGTACTGATGCCGATGTTGACGGATTTCAGATACGCACACTTCTTTTAACAATGATCTATCGACTGACTCCTACGCTTATCACTGAAGGCAAAGTGTTCATTGCAGAAAGCCCTTTGTATGAGATAACGACAAAGAAACAAGTTTATTTTGCGTACACAGAAGCCGAGAAGGATGAATTTATCAGACAGATTGGTAAAGATAAATTCACTGTTCAGCGATCGAAAGGACTTGGCGAAAACGAACCTGATATGATGAATCTGACAACAATGAATCCGAAAACCAGGCGGCTGATTAAGGTAATGCCCGATGACGCGCAAGCAACTGCGGAGATATTCGATATTTTGCTTGGAGACAATCTTCAGGGCAGAAAAGATTACATTGTTCAGCACGGTGCAGAATACATTGACGATCTTGATCTGAGTTAAGGAGGCGGTTATTTTTGGCAAGAAGAAAAAAAAGCGAATCAAATAATGCGGTACCTCAGATGCAGGGAGTTATAAAGGGCGCAGGCGATGTACTCGATCAGGAAATAGTAACAACGATCAGGGAGAATTACATGCCCTATGCCATGAGTGTTATCATGTCGCGTGCAATTCCGGAGATAGATGGGTTCAAGCCTTCGCACCGCAAGCTGCTATATACAATGTACAAAATGGGTCTGCTTAACGGTGCAAGAACAAAGTCCGCAAACATTGTCGGTCAGACGATGAAGCTCAATCCTCACGGCGACAGTGCGATTTATGATACGATGGTGCGTTTGTCACGCGGCTACGAGGCTCTGCTGCACCCTTACGTTGACAGCAAAGGAAACTTCGGTAAGTTCTACAGCCGCGATATGGCTTGGGCTGCCTCAAGATATACGGAAGCAAAGCTTGACTCTATATGTAACGAGCTTTTCAAAGATATCGATAGAGATACCGTTGATTTTGTCGATAATTATGATAATACGCTGAAAGAGCCTACGCTGCTGCCGGCGTCTTATCCTTCTGTGCTTGTAAATGCAAATACCGGTATTGCAGTTGGTATGGCAAGTTCCATATGTTCCTTCAATCTGCGTGAGCTTTGTGAAACTACAATCGCGCTTATCAAGGACAAAAAACACGATATCATGTCCACACTTCCCGCGCCTGATTTTATTGGCGGGGGTACCATAATAAGAGACGAAAAGGCACTGAGACAGATATACGAAACAGGGCGAGGGAGTTTCAAGGTTCGCGCCGAGTATACATATGACAAAAGTGCAAACTGTATTGATGTACATTCTATTCCTCCGACAGCCACAAGCGAAACGATCATTGAAAAGGTGATAGAGCTTGCAAAGTCCGGCAAAATAAAGGAGATATCCGATATCAGAGACGAGACGGGTATCAAAGGCTTAAAGATCACAATCGATCTCAAACGCGGCGTTGACGCAGATATTTTGATGCAGAAGCTGTATAAAATGACTCCGCTTGAGGATTCGTTCTCATGTAACTTTAATGTGCTTATTGCCGGTGTGCCGAGAGTTCTTGGAGTCAGAGAGCTGCTTGACGAGTGGACAGCGTTCCGAATCGAGTGTATTCGCAGAAGAACGGCGTTCGATCTTAATAAAAAATCCGAGAAGCTGCATTTACTTGAAGGTCTTGAAAAAATATTGCTTGATATTGACAAAGCAATACATATTGTGAGAGAGACTGAGGAAGAGTCTGATGTTGTACCAAATCTCATGACAGGATTTGGTATAGATGACATTCAGGCAGAATATGTTGCTGAAATAAAGCTGCGTCACTTGAACAGAGAATATATTCTGAACCGCACAAAAGAAATAGAGTCGCTGAAAGCCGAGATCGAAAAATTGAAAGGCATCTTGGAAAGCAAGACTAAGGTAAAGAATATTATTGTGGCGGAATTGAAAGACGTTGCAAAAAAATATGGAAAAGACAGAGTTTCGAAACTAATAGACCCCGATGAAATAACAGAGGTAGACCTGACGCCGGAAATTCCCGATTATGCGGTTAATTTTTACTTTACACGGGAAGGATATTTCAAGAAGATCACACCGCTTTCTTTACGAATGAGCGGAGAACAGAAGCTGAAAGAAGGAGACGAAATTATATTCAGCTGCGAAAGCACAAACGCAGCGGACTTAATCTTCTTCACAAACAAATGTCAGGTATACAAAGCGAAAGCTTATGATTTTGCCGACACCAAGGCAAGCGTGTTAGGCGATTATATTCCCGCAAAGCTTGGAATGGACGAGGACGAGATTCCGATTAATATGATCGTTACAAAAGACTATTCCGGCAGTGTTTGCTTTGTATTCCAAAACGGAAAAGCAGGTAAGGTTCCGTTGTCGGCATATGAAACAAAAAATAACAGACGAAAGCTGATGAACGCTTACAGCGACAGATCACCTCTCGTAAAAGCTATCTTTATTCCAGAGGACTGCGAACTTCTTCTCACTTCTTCATCGGGCAGAATGCTTCTTGTGAATACACAGGCGGTACCGCTGAAAAATACAAAAAATACGCAGGGCGTAGCAGTTATGAAACTGAAAAAAGGACAATTTGTGATGAATGCCGTGATCTATATACAAGGCAAACTGAAAAATGAAAAACGCTACAGAACTAAATCTCTGCCTACATTGGGCGCATTTCCAAATGGTGATGAGGCAGAGCAATTAGAACTGGCGGGAATATAGTTTGATCATTTTCAACAAAAGATATGCGCATTACCGCAATAATATCATTTAAATTGTCATTGATTATTGATTTTGATTATACTATAATCATAAGTGTAATATATATCATAAGCCCGGGTCAAAATCTCTTGACCGATTATGCTTTTGTCACAGCAAGTGGGGAATCATTATGTTCGATTTTATAATCAAAGATGGTGTATTGGTAAATTTCAGATGGGATAACTTGAAAATCCGCAATGTAGTTGTACCTGATACCGTAAAAAAAATAGCATCGAGAGCATTCGCCATGTGCAAAGGTATCGAGAGCATCATACTTCCGCCCACCATTACCGAAATAGGAAGTCAGGCTTTTTCCGGATGCTTTTCGCTAAAAAGCATTAATCTCCCCGGAAGTCTTGTTAAGCTGGGTTCCGAAGCGTTCAGAAACTGCAGCTCTCTCGAAATGATTAAAATTCCAATCAGTGTTCCTGAGATCAGGGAATTTACGTTTTGCAACTGCACTTCGCTGCAGGAAGTTGAGTTGAGCGACCAAATCAAAAGCATCGAAGATCACGCTTTTTACGGCTGCAAATCGCTAAAGAAAGTGTATATTCCAAAAAAATTAAGCGAGATATCATCATTCACTTTTTGCGGGTGTACGTCTTTGAAATACGTTGTAATTCCTGAAGGAGTAAAATGTATACGAAAGAGCGCGTTCTGGGGCTGCAGTATGCTCGAAGAGGTCAAGCTGCCGTCATCAATAACGGAGATAGAAGACTATGCTTTCAGAGACTGTGAGAATCTTACAACGATAGAACTTCCCGAAAGCATTGAGACGATGGGGAAGAATGTATTCGCCGATTGCCGCAGACTTGAAATATCTGTCCCTAATGATTATTCCGAACTCAGAGGTTCGCTTGCCGGTCTTAATATAAAGCAAAAACAAGTTGCTGAAGATAAAATCGAGTTGGAAGTGTCTGACGATATCGATCAGGCAGAAGAAAAAGAAGAAGGCCGTACCGTCCGCACTACACAGAAAAAACAGAATTACACCATAAGAAGCTTTACCGAAGTAGCAAAACCGAAATACTATTCTCCCGGTTCGATGTTTGTGACGCGTAATGTATGCGGATATGATATTTCTACTACAGTGTATAACTGGGATAGAGTTCCGCGCCCCTTGATCGAGCGAATGATAGAAACGCACAACTTCGAAGCAGAAATGTATCTTCCGATGAAGTACTGTATTGTTGCAGCAGTGTTTTTAAAAGATAAGCATACCGAAGCGGAGTCGTATATCTGGAGAAATACTACGGATATCATTTGCTATTTCATCAATGCAAATGACTATGAAACGGTAAAAGGTCTGTTTGAAAGCGGAAAATTTGTTACAAGCTCAAATATTACAACATTGCTTGAATGTGCTGTTGACAAAGTTCAAAACGGCGGCGATATGAAAATACAGATGCTTATTAATAACTACTATCTGATTCATTCGTCGGATTGTTTTAAGTATCAATACAGTGAATCAATTTCTCATGTAAACAGGCAGTATCTATATTCTCTGGACAGTATCGAAAGACGTATAAATGATATCAGAATGATGGTTTGTGAGGGTGCAGACCGTTCGGTAATCATGGAAACTGCAAACGATTTGTTCGGTCAGATCACTGATTTTATGTCTATGATACCTAACGAACTTGCTGAACTTTTTGATACATACAATACAGGATAACTTTTGACAGATTTGACAGCTAAGATAGCGTTACTATTCACACTCTAACCTAAGATAAAAATCAGAGAAAACTCTAAGAAATCAAAAGCCTCAAATCTCGTAAAATCGAGGATTTGGGGCATTTTTGTGTGTATCGAATATGTCAAAAACA
>CADCOF010000041.1 GCA_902802975.1 uncultured Ruminococcus sp.
AGCTCGGTCGGTGCTTTTGCTTTGCAAAGGTCTCCACAGGAGACCCGCACCCTCTAAGCGAAGCGTAGGCGGCGGGAGTATGTCACCATAACTTTACTGCCTTATATTTACTTCTTTCTTCCTTCCTCCCGACAACTAAGCGTGGGTATCCGGTTTTTTCTGTGCTGGCAAATAAAAGCCCAAAAGTATGCTGCAAACTTTAGTTAATATCAGTCATATACTTTTGTGGATCCTGATATTTTCCGTTTTCCTTTACTGCAACATGAACATGAGCCGGGTCTGCCGCCTCGCCGGGAATAGCGTATACCGTACCGATAAAATCTCCTGCGGACACAACGTCTCCGGGCTGCACGAGAGCAGTTTTCGCAAGACCGCAGTAATATGATTCAACATTCTCGGAATGCTCGATCACCAAAACATTACCCAGCAAATCATCGTGATAAAAATCCTTGACAACACCCTTTGCCATTGCACGAACTTTATCTCCGATATTCGCCTCGTAATCAATACCGGCATGCGCGCGATAATCACCCATCGTTTTGCTGTAAATCGGCGTTTCGGAATATTTTTGAATCATGCGTTTATTTTTTATAGGCTCGCATCGAAAAACAACCTCTTCATCGGTGTCTGCTGTTTCAGGCTTGGAAGAAACAATAGGCGCGTTTACTTTAGCATCCGTCTCGGCTGTGCTGCTTTCGCTGCTTTTTTCACTTACAACAACCGACGGTTCTAAGTAAGAGTCCACACTGCTGACCGTTGTCCACACTGCCGCTCCGACTGCCGTCAAACAAACTGCCAATGCCGCCAAAAAACCTTTTGTAAACAACTTCGGCTTTTGAGAGTCGTCCTCATCTGTCATAGGCTCACTGCTTTCGTTATCACTATCATCAAAATAATCATCGAAGAAATCCTTATTCATAGATAACACCTCCGTGATTATTATTGGTTTTTAAACGTAATTTATACACATTAAACTTAAAGTCCGACAGCACATTCTGCACTGTCGGACTTATTAATTATTAATTATTAATTATTCATGTACATATAACATCATTTATATTCATATTATTACTCAGAATATTCCGATCAACCGCAGCCGCAGCCATTTCCACAGCCGCAGCCATTGCCGCAGCCCTCGTTGCCGTTGCAGGCGATAAGAATAATCACGAGCAAAATAATCCAAGTACAGCTGTTATTACCAAAAGCATTACACATAATATGTGCCTCCTAAAAATATTACCAAGAAATCGGCAGCGTGTCGCCACTGACAGTCCGCACACAAACTCTCTTTTAATCAGCGTTTACGCCTTTACTGATTGTTTGATTGTATTGGCTGCGGAGATTTAACTTGGTTTAGTATATATTATACGAGAGTGCTTGTACTTGCAGCTTGTACAAACAAAAAAACAGAAGCAGCTGACAGTTGCGGTCGATCAGCTGCTTCCCTTGGATTGAGGGGTACATTTTGAGGAGGGTAGAACATATACTCAGGCGGTGCGGCACCACTAGAGTACATATACTATTATACCCTTTTTATCTGTTTATATGTTAATTGCCTATGAATTTTTCTTTAAAATAATACTCACTTTTTGTAAAAAAATGATTTGTATGTCAGTTTTTGAAAATTGGAGCTTTGTATTACATTTTTATAACGGAAACAGTTCCGCTACTGCTGACTGCTCTGCAATGCAGAGTGGATGGTTGGCTAATCTATTGGCTGCCAACTCAAAAGATTTAATCTCGGTTTGTACAAAATAACGAAATATTAAATATACTAATTTTTTTATTGACAAAACAAAAACATGATGATATACTAACAACATATACTTTGCTATTTATGCGAAAGGAGCACGAATATGATAGTTACAGAGGCTATTTACGGATAACTGAATATTGGCACGTATTTTCAAAAGCAGGGGAGATGTACCCCTTCTGTTGTCGTGCCGTTTTAAAGAACCTTTCGTGATTTTTGAATGCTGCAAGCACACTCGTAAAGGGTGTGCTTTTTATGTTCTTTTTTCAGCCGCAGAAATCCCAATGGGTTACTTTCTGCGGCATTTTTGCGCCCATTTTCAGTTAGCGTAAACAGCGTATTCGAAAACGTTTTTTCAACAACTGATTATGGAGGTATTTTAAATTGAATATTACAGATTATGGATTTTGTTATGATATGCTTTCCGAAAACTACAGCGGCATTCCCGCACGAATTATTTCAGTTCACAAGGGTCGTTTCGGCATCGCGTCCGATTTCGGAGAAGGCTTTGCGCAGCTGAAAGGCAGGGAGTACTTTTTTGAAAACGAAACGTTCCCTACAGTAGGCGACTTTGTACTGATTGACCACAACAACGGCGGCGACAGCCGTATAATCAAAACTCTGGAGCGCAGGACATATTTTTCGCGCAGAGACCCCGACAAAGGCAAAGGCGAACAAGCAGTTGCCGCAAATTTCGATTATGTTTTTATCGTGCAGTCGATGAATCACGACTTTAACACAAAGAGATTGGAACGATACCTCACATCTGCCCGTCAATCGAAAGCCGAGCCTGTTATCATATTGACAAAGGCTGATCTCACCGATGATTATTTGCCGTACATTCTTGAAACAAGCAGAGTTGCCGAAAATGTGAAAACATGTATCGTAAGCTCGAAAACAGGATACGGTTTGAACGAGCTTTCGACATACCTGCAAAAAGGAAAAACGCTTGTATTTTTAGGCTCATCGGGCGTTGGAAAATCCAGCCTGGTCAACACACTTGCCGGTGAAAAGATCATGGACGTGAACGGTATAAGAGAGGACGACAGCAAGGGCAGACATACCACCACTCATCGGGAACTGATCATGCTAAAAAACGGCGCAATGATAATAGACACGCCCGGCATGAGAGAGCTTGGAATGTGGGACATTTCGGAGGGGCTGAACGACGCTTTTTCAGATATAGAAACTCTGGCAGGCAAATGCAGATTTCGCGACTGCAAGCACAATACCGAGCCTGGGTGTGCCGTTCGTAAAGCTATAGAAAACGGAGAGCTTGACGAAGCGCGCCTTGATAACTACAGAAAACTCCAAACCGAAGCGAAATACAATGATGATTCAGTGGATTATCTCAGACAGAAGGAACAGTTTTTTAAGAAAATTGAGATAACCAAAAGAAAAGGGCGAAAAAAACGTAACTAATCTTTAGTTTTTGCCGCTTACCGGAGTCAAAACAACCGGTGCAATTGTCTCAATTGGAAAGGAAAGAAAAATATGATATATGTTGAGAACATAAGAAAAGAATTTAAGAAAACCGTAAAAGACCCGGGTCTGCGCGGAAGTGTCAAATCCCTTTTCCACCCGAAAAGCGAACTTGTTGTCGCAGTGGACGATATCAGCTTTCATGTGCCGAAAGGCGAGATACTCGGCTTTATAGGACCCAACGGTGCGGGCAAAAGCACCGTTATCAAAATGCTGACAGGTATTCTTACGCCGACTTCCGGCAAATGCACCATAAACGGAAAGAACCCGCGAGAGGACAGAAAAAAATACGTCAAAGAGATAGGCGTTGTTTTTGGTCAGCGCACACAGCTTTGGTGGGATCTGCCGCTGAGAGAAACTTACGGTGTGCTGAAAGAAATGTACGAAGTTCCCGATGACAGTTACCAAAAACGAATGGCGTTTCTGAACGAAGTTCTCGATCTGAACAGCTTTATTACAAGCCCCGTTCGCACACTGTCTCTCGGGCAGCGTATGCGTGCCGATATTGCTGCGTCACTTCTTCACAGTCCTAAGGTTCTGTTTCTTGACGAGCCTACAATCGGGCTTGACGTCGTGGTAAAAGACAACATCCGCCGCGCAGTGCAGTACATAAATGAACAGGAAAAAACGACCGTTATTCTCACTACGCACGATCTTGCAGATATCGAGCAGCTCTCGAAAAGAATAGTTATGATCGACAAAGGAAAAAATGTTTTTGACGGAGCTATTTCGGAGCTTAAGGCAAAATACGGGCAGATTCGAGAGTTTAATTATGAGACCGATTCGCCTGATCTCGCTTTGAAACTCGACTATACAAAGCATTTTTCTATTTCGGAGGACGATGTTGCTGTCGAAGGCGAAGGCAAGTCCATCAAAGTGAGATTTAACAGTACCGCGGTTTCTGTTTCCGATATGCTCAGTTACACATTGAGCAAAATCAATGTCAGCGATATTTCTGTAAAGGACGCGGATATCGAAGAAATAATCCGCCGTTTGTACAAGCAGGGGGTGAAAGAGTGAAAAAACTCAGGATATACAAGCCTTTTATAGGCGCGGGCATGCAGGAGGCTGCCACTTATCGAGTGAATTGGCTGTTTTATATACTTGGCAACATGATGGCGTGTCTTGTATCGTATTTTATCTGGAAAGCCGTATACTCCTCGGGAGAAAATGCGGCAATTGAAGGCTTCACAATGCCGCAGATGGTAGTTTATCTTGTGATGATGTTTTTGACAAATACTATTATCGGCAGCGATGTAAGCTATGTTATCGGAGAAGAAATTCGCGATGGGGCAATCTCTATGAGAATGCTGAAACCCATCAGTTACAATGCGACATTTCTGTTTCAGGAAATCGGAAACAAACTTCTCACCGAGTTTATTCTCGTTTTCCCGCTTGTGATCTCTGCGGAGGCACTGCGATTTGTTTTCAACGGCAGCATTCAGTTCAAGGTGAATGTATTGATTTTGTATTTGATCAGCGGAACACTGGCTTATTTGATAAATTTCTTGTTTAATATATGTTTTGGCTTTGCGGCGTTCATCACAAAAAACTTGTGGGGAGTAAACTTGGTAAAAGAGTGCATTGTGGGCTTTCTTTCCGGTGCAATTATCCCGCTGAGTTTTCTGCCTGACAGCGTGGAGAAAGTCTTTCTTTTTCTTCCGTTTTCATCGCTGAATTACACACCCGTTATGATCTATCTTGAAAAATACAACGGAATCACACTTCTGTATTATGTAGGTTTGCAGATATTCTGGGTTGCTGTATTCTGGGTACTTTCAAAGATTTTGTGGAAAACCATTTCACGCCGCCTTAGCGTGCAAGGAGGTTAGTATGAAACATTTAAAAAGAGCTTTGAGAATGTACTTTATATTTGCCTCGCAGGAATTAAAGCGAATGATGGAGTACAAAGCTGATTTCGTCATAGGAATCATAGGCTTTTTTATGGCTCAGGTATCGAATCTGCTGTTTTTGTGGCTTATTTTCGCTCGAATACCCGATCTCATGGGTTGGAATGTATACGAGGTAGTATTTATATATGGGTTCTCGCTCATTCCGAAAGGAACGGATCATTTGCTGTTTGATAATCTTTGGGCTATAGGGCACTATATTGTGCGAAAAGGTGAGTTTGACAAATATTTGACTCGCCCGATCAACACTCTGTTCCATGTAATGGTAGAAAAATTCCAAATTGAGGCATTCGGAGAACTGATCATGGGAATTGCGCTCATCTGCACAACAATTCCGAAGATCGCAATTGATTGGAGCATATCCAAAATACTGCTGATCCTTGCAGTAATTCCGTTTGCGTCAATGATATACACAGGGATAAAAATAATCACCGCTTCCGTTGCATTCTGGAGCAAGAAAAGCGGCAATATAATATACAGTTTCTATATGGTAAATGATTTTGCAAAGTACCCGGTAACAATTTACAATCGTGCTGTACGCGATATTATTACATACTTCATACCATTTGCGCTCACAGCTTACTATCCGGCAGTATATATTCTGCGCGGAGAAAATCCGCTGTTTTGCATAGGCGCACCAATTATAGCAGCAATCGTTCTCATGTCTGTCGGTATCCTTGTCTGGCACAAAGGCACCCGTATCTACGAATCAGCCGGCTCCTAAGCGGCGGGCATGCGCCCGCAGGCAGATTCCGTCGTGCTTTATTGTTGCCGATAGATAACTCCGCGCAAATAGTTTTCGGTACGATGGTTCTTAGGTGGCAGACCGTAATTAGGTACCAATTTCGGACGCGGGCAAAAGACTATAGTTTAATATAAGCTTTGTGCGCGTACTGCTTGCGGCCGCTTGG
>CADCOF010000042.1 GCA_902802975.1 uncultured Ruminococcus sp.
AAGGCAGTGTACTATTTTGCAAATGAAGCAAAGCTGTACACCGAAGCGTCCGGTAATAACTGAAATCACGTATAGGCAGTAATGTAAATAAGGAGATAGAGAAATATGAACAAGTATGAGAAGCCTTTGATGGAAGTATTGATGCTCGACGGAGAAGACATAATCACAGCAAGCGATTCCGATACAACGAATGGACCCGATACGGATATTTATCAAAGCCCCAACGAGACAGAGATCATTACTCCGAATCCGTAAGCAGAAATATCGCTGTGCTTTTTGCATTTCTTGATAAGTAGGAGACAAAGAAAATGAACAAGTATGAAAAGGTCGAATTGGAGATGATTGAATTCGAGGAAGAAGATATAATCACATACAGTGAAATTCCTCAGGACTCCGAAGAGACAGAGATTATGCCCTGATAGCCACATGATAATCTAAAAAAACAAAAGCCAAGCAGTGCTACTGTTTGGCTTTTTGTATAAGTAAAAATAAAAGGTGATAAATATGGATACAATATCAGTAAATAACAATGAATACAACATACTAAAACTTCTCGGGCACGGAAAAGGCGGCTATTCGTACCTTGCGGAACGTGACGGTATACATGTTGTCTTGAAGCAGATACACCACGAGCCGTGCAGCTACTACACATTCGGCAACAAAATTGAAGCCGAACGAAACGATTACGCAAGACTTCAAAGCGCAAACATCAGAATACCCAAAATGATAGACATAGACATTGCAAACGAGCGCATTGTGAAGGAATTTATTGACGGAGATACAATTCTGGAAATGGTAGTAAACGGGCAGTCTGTTGATGAATATTTGCCGCAGGTGCGCGAAATGGCAGCACTTGCAAAAAGCTGCGGGCTTAATATCGACTATTTTCCGACAAATTTTGTCGTGCAAAACGGAATGTTATATTACATTGACTACGAATGCAATAATTACATGGACGAGTGGAATTTCGAGAATTGGGGCGTAAAGTATTGGTCAAAAACTGACGAATTAGAAGAATACTTAAGAAATGCCAACTAAAAACTATAAATTAGCAAATTTGTATTATTGTGGTATTCAATCTTTATCTCTATACTTGAACTTTACTGTATCATTATTTCTTTCCGCCCCTCTATCGCCCAATGTCATCAACTTAAGCTTTCGGTATGCCTCCGGCGGCAAGCCTTTTTGAAAAAAGGCTTGGCGAAAAACTTTGTGACGCTCTCTGTCTAACCTTAAGTTGATGACATTGCTCTGTCGCCGCTGACAGTACGCGCACAAAGTTTGTACAAATATAAACTATACAGCCCGCGCCTGACAAATAAGGAGTCATGCCGGGCATGACGGGGCACGCGCGAAAATTCTACTTTTTCGTGAGTAGGACGCGTACTGCCTGTATGCCCGCCGCGGCGAAGACTTACGTTAATAATACAGCCGGGCGGAACCGGGGGAGGCAGCATGCCATTTCTCGGATTATTTTGCATGCTGCGGCTGTAGAAATTCCGCTGTGGTCATAGTGGGGGCTGAGTTCGTTTACATCGCATGCAACTATGTTCAGCTGCGAGCAAACCGCCGTAACGGCACGCCGCAGTTCATCGAAACTCACGCCGCCCGGCTCGGGTGTGCCCGTTCCCGGAAATACCGACGGGTCGAGTACGTCAAGATCAAGCGTAAAGTATACAGGCTTCGTTTTGTCCATGTTCTTCACAAATTGATGAACATCTTCAAGGCTGAACGGGTGCATATCGGTGTGCGTTTTCGCAAATTCGAATTCCGCTTTTTCTCCCGAACGTATGCCGAATTGGTGTATTCTGTCGTCTCCGATAATATCCCAGCAGCGGCGTAAAACACATGCGTGAGAATTTTTTACGCCAAGATAATCATCGCGCAGGTCTGCATGTGCGTCAAAATGCACAATATGAATATCGGGGTACTTTTCCGACACGGCACGAAATGCCCCCAGCGTTACAAGATGTTCGCCGCCAATCATGAACGGAATTTTTCCGTCATTCAGTATTATTTCCGTTCTCTCTTTTATCTGATCAAGAACCGCGTCCGTGTCGCCGATCTTAAGTTCAATGTCGCCGCTGTCCATTACCTTTGTGTCTTCAAGGTCTTTGTTCTGATATGGGCTGTACGTTTCAATGCCGAAAGATTCAGACCTGATCGCCGAGGGTCCGAAACGCGTTCCCGGGCGAAATGATGTTGTGGAATCAAACGGCGCACCAAACATAACTATTTCGGCTTCGTCATATTCTTTATCGCAAGCCATGAACGTTTCTATATTATTCTTCAACACTTTTCAGCAGCTCCTCTACATATGCGGGAATATAAAATGCACCCTTGTGAAGCATTGTTGTATAATACTTCGTGCTGATCGAGCGCATATTCCAGCGTGTTTCGTCAAGGTCTCTCAGCGGGTGATATTTTTTGGACGCAAAGCCGAACAGCCAGTGCCCCGATGGGTACGTTGGAATGTGCGCCTGATACACTTTCGCTATTGGGAAATTATCCACAATGTTTTTGTGCGCGCGCCGGCATGCCGCTGCGTCATCGGGATAAAACGGGCTTTCATGCTGATTTACAAGCACGCCGTCATCTTTGAGCGCATTGAAACAGCTGCCGTAAAACTCGCGCGTAAAAAGTCCCTCGCCGGGTCCGAATGGGTCGGTAGAATCAACAATGATCAGATCGTACTCGTTCTCCTTGAAACGTACAAAACGCAGACCGTCCTCATAATAAATATTAAGTCTGGGGTCGTCAAACCGGCACGCCGTTTTCGGAAGATACTGCTTGCAAACTTCGACAACAAGCGGGTCTATCTCTACCATGTCTATTCGCTCTATTTCGGGGTACTGCGTAAGTTCACGCACAACGCCGCCGTCTCCCGCGCCTATAACAAGCACATTTTTTACGTTTGGGTGAACAGCCATCGGCACATGAGTTATCATTTCGTGATAAATAAATTCGTCTTTCTCGGTGAGCATCATGTATCCGTCAAGCGTGAGAAAACGTCCAAACTCCGGAGAATCGAACACATCTATCCGCTGAAACTCGCTCTTGCCGCTGTATAGCTGCTTGTCAACTCGTATCGATATCTGAACATTCGGAGTGTGGTTCTCCGAAAACCAAAATTCCATTTATATCACCTCATATTGGTCGGTATGTCATTCGTCAGCCTTTCCCAAGACGGCGAATAGCTCGTTTTTGGGGAATAATACACGGTATTGTAGCTGTTGCGCTTTTTTGTTTCAATCTCATTTTTCTCGCTTTCTGTCATCGGCACAAGAGATTTTTTCCCTTGTTCCGCAAGATACTCATTTTCTTTAAAATAACAATATCGTGTGGCGTTTTCAACTTCTTCCCAGTCGATAATATCCTCTTTGCTGTGTATCGTAAATGCAAACATCGAGCCGCTGTCGCCAAATGATGAGGAATTGAGTTTGCTGAAATTGCCATTATCATCAATCGGAACGCTTATCGCAAACATGACATACGGCGGCAGTGCCTGAGTTTGTTCTTCGCGGTCGCCCGAATTGTCGGGGAGATAATCATAAATCGTATCATAGATCAATTTAAATGTCTCGACAGCTTTTGTTATGTCGTCCTTCGAGGCGGTTTTGCATGAAATATAATAATCTTTGTTGTCCGGGTCTTCGTCATTGGTATCCATGTAGATATACAGCTTTTCTGCGTCGAGTTTGCCGTTTGAAAGTTCCGAAAGTTTTTTGGGAGTCAAAAATGTCGAAAGACATTTTCCGTAATCACTCATATATTTTGTTTCGGAATAAATATCGAATCCGATGAGTGAAAGGGACGCGTTTTCATACTCAGTCGCATTAAATTCTATACCGTTGTAACGAAATATATGATCCTGTGCTCTGTATCCTGATTTAGTCTTGCTTTTGCCAAGCCCGATATATTCCGCGCCGTTAAATACCGATTCCACACGGTTTTTTACTGCGATTTCTCCGGGGAGTTTTGACCCGCAGCCCATCAAAAAAATAGCTAGAAGTACAGCGGGCATTGCTATTTTCCAATTTTTCATTTTTATTCCTCAATATATCATGCGCATATCGCTCCGCACCTACCGGATCACGCAAACCTTATTATTTCTCTTGTGACGAGTTCTCCGAAAACCAAAATTGCATCATTTACCCCGATTTCTATGTGTTTCATGGTGTGCAGGGCGTCTGCAATACCGTTTCACTATTAACAAGTTTCAGATATTCATCATGAACAATATTTTCAATATCATCGTTTCCTATATCAATATTTATTTCATCAAAGATAACCGTTTTTTTATAATCATTCGGGTCAAGAGTGATCCCGAATCGCGGTTTGACAAGCATTTTCCAAAGCATTCTGTGATCTCCCTTTTGATCGTGATCGATCTCTTCGGACATATACGGTTTAATCAAATTTGAAATTTCCTCAAACGTTCGGGCAGCAGTTTCGACGTCATCACTCGATTCGATAATGTAAACATACGTAAGCCTTCCATTTTTGCAAAGCTTATCGGTTTCGATCTTGTTGGACAATTCGCCCAAATGCTCGATCGTCATAAGCTCGTCAAGCTTTTTGTCGTAATCACATTCATACATTCTTGACCAGCCTATCCAAACGGAAATATAGATTCTAAGCGTAAAATCAATATCACAATTTGAAAGATAATACATATGTTCAATATTATCCGGTCGATCATATGACTGGTTGGGTGTATCGGGAGTGTGCTTATAATATTCATCATGTCTTATCAATTTAACATCCGGGTATATTGTGCGTATATCGCTCATAACCGAACCTTCACTCTCAAAATGTGCGCCAAATTCGCTTACAGTCTGCTTGCCCCATACAAGAAATTTCCCGACTGAATAGTTTAGGAAGCAAACAGAGACTGCAATAAATATCCCTATCACAGCTGATGCACACAGCGAAAATATTATCAGTAATTTTTTCCGTTTTGTCATCTCAGCACATTCAGCCGCTCGATTCCCTCGTCTTCGGGACCTGTCAATGAGCAGCCCTTTTCTTTTGCGTATTTTATATAATCAAGTATTTCTTTTGTTACAAGTTCTCCCGGCGCAAGTATCGGTATTCCCGGGGGATAACACATCACAAACTCGCTGCACACGCGCCCTTCGGCGGCGTCTATCGGAAGCGAAACTTTTTCGGCGTAGAACGCTTCCTGCGGCGACGCCTTGACTATCGGGTCGATGTATTCCTGGTGCATCATGCCCGCGCCGCTTTTGCCGTATCTGCGGCGAATGTCAGCAAGGGAGCTGACCAAACGTTCAATATCACGCTGTCTGTCGCCAATGGAAAGATACGCAAGGAAATTACCCAAGTCGCCGAACTCGATCTGAATATCATACTCGTCACGCAGGAGATTATATACTTCAACTCCGGCAAGACCTACCGCAAGCGTGTTGACAGAAAGCTTTGTTTTGTCGAACGCAAACACGCTGTTGCCGTTGATCAATTCAGTACCAAAAGCATAATATCCTCCGATAGAATTGATCTCTCTTCTTGTATACTCTGCCATTTCGATGACTTTTCGGTAAACTTCTTTACCCCTCAAAGCCAGATTTCTGCGTGAAATATCGAGTGAAGACAATAGTAAATAGCTTCCTGAGGTAGTCTGAGTTAAATTGATTATCTGTCGAACGTAGCCCTCATTGACGGACTGACCGCACAGCAAAAACGACGACTGAGTAAGACTTCCGCCGGATTTGTGCATAGACGCAGCGGCCATATCTGCGCCGGCAGCCATAGCGGAAAGCGGCATATCGTCGCCGAAATAAAAATGAGTGCCGTGCGCTTCGTCCACAAGACACAGCATATTGTGACGGTGAGCTATATCTACAATAGACTGAAGATCGGAACAGATACCGTAATATGTCGGATTATTGACAAAAACCGCTTTAGCGTCGGGATTCAGATCGGCTACGCGCTGCACGTCCTCGACTTTCATGCCCAGCGGTATACCCAAGCGATCATCGCATTGCGGGTCTATATACACAGGCACTGCGCCGCACAGAACGAGTGCGCCCATCACGCTTTTGTGTACATTTCGCGGCAAAATGATTTTGTCGCCTCTTTTCAGCGTTGACAGAACCATTGCCTGAACGCTTGACGTTGTGCCGCCCACCATCAAAAAAGCGTGAGCCGCACCGAAAGCCTCAGCCGCCAGCATCTCCGCCTCTTTTATTACGGAAACGGGGTGGCAAAGGAAATCGAGCGGCTTCATCGAGTTCACATCTATTCCAACGCATTTTTCGCCGAGAAACTCGGCAAGCTCCGGATTGCCCCTGCCTCGTTTATGACCCGGCACATCAAAGGGCACCACCCTTTTTTTGCCAAATTCCACCAGAGCCTCATATATCGGGGCTTTTTCCTGATTCAAATGTATCACTCCCCCATATTCAATGTGCAATGTGCAATTAGCAATGTGCAATGAATGCTCGCTGTTGGTTCTTCACTCTCGAACATAATTCCTCGCACTAAAATAAATTATTTTCGTTGTAATAAAGCTCCCCACACCACATCATTGCACATTGCACATTTCACATTGATAATTGCACATTGCTAATTAGCTTTTTCTGTTCTCAAAATCTTCTTCAATGCGCGCTTTCCACTCCGAGCCTACAGACTCGTTTCTGCGGAAAGCACCTATTGTTTCGCTCATAACTTCGTAATTGAGTCTTTGTCCTGCACTGTCGGAATGAAAATTCGCCGCTCTGTCTGCGGAAATACCGATAGTTTTTGCGGTTTCGATAGCGTCAATATTTGCGCCTAAGAAAATGAATTCCCACTGGTGCCTCTGTTTCATATCATTGATAAGCTTCTTGATTTTTGCGGCATTATACTCTCTGCTTGCATTCTCCAAGCCGTCGGTTGTTATTACAAATATCGTATGTTCGGGAATATTGCCTTCGTTCAAGGTCTTCTGAATGTGGCTGATGTGATTGATAGTTTTGCCTATTGCGTCGAGAAGTGCGGTAGAACCTCTTACGTAGTAGTCTTTATCTGTCATCGGCTGAACAGACTGGAGCGGCACACGGTCGTGTAGTTTTTCGTATTCGTTGTCAAAAAGCACTGTGGTGACAACCGCGTCGCCCTCTTCTTTCTTCTGCTTCTCGATCATGGAGTTGAACCCGCCTATTGTGTCGGATTCCAAGCCACCCATTGAACCCGAACGGTCAAGGATAAATACAAGTTCCGTTAAGCCGTTTTTTTCAGCGCTTTTACTCTGATTTTTGTTTTCGCTTTTTTTCTTAGCCGGCTCTTCGTTCGTTTTTTCTTTTCTGCTAAAAAAGCTCATTTTCATATCATATCTTCCCTTCGTTACGATCTTTGTTTATTCTGCACTCTCGAACTAATATTTTTGCGCTGCAATAAATTATTGTCGTTGTAATAAAGCTTCCCACACCGCATCATTGCTAATTGCACATTGAATATTGCGCATTACCGAAACCCTTTCGGTTCGCACACAACTCCACTCTTAACGCTAGTAGATATTTTTGCCGCTGAATATTTCTATCATCTCACGCCTGAGATTGTCCATGATTTCCAGACGCTTTTTAGGCGGCAGTTCGTAAGCGTCCGTCTTGAACAGATAATTTTGCAGCTCAATCTCTTTTATCATCATCTTTGTATGGAAAATATTGCAGTCATATACATTGATATCCACGGCGTCATATCTTTGCAGAATGTTCGGTGAAATATAATCCTGGATAGACTTCACTTTATGGTCAAGAAACAGCTTTTTTCCGTTTATATCGCGCGTAAATCCTCTCACACGATAATCCATTGTGATAATATCGGAATCGAAGGAACTGATAAGATAATCAAGTGTGGAAAGAGGAGTGATTTCCCCGCATGTTGCAACGTCTATGTCAACGCGAAAAGTTGCAAGGCACGTTTCGGGGTGATATTCGGGATATGTATGCACCGTCACATGACTTTTGTCCAGGTGGGCAAGCTGCACCCTGCTTCCTGTCTTTGGCTTCATGCTGCCTTCGCTGATAAGCACCGCCACGCTTGCGCCCTGCGGCTCGTAGTCCTGCTTTGCTATATTGAGGACAGTTGCGCCTATCATATCAGTGAGATTTGTCAGAATATTGGTAAGCCTCTCGGAGTTGTATTGTTCGTCAATATAGGCAATGTAATCCTGCTGTTCGCGCTGCGTTTTTGCGTAACAGACGTCATATATATTAAAGCTTAATGCTTTTGTAAGATTATTGAATCCATAGAGTCTGAGTTTGTCCTCCATGATCACTGCCTCCCCGAGGTTTATTTTTTAAAAAATAAAAATGACGGTGCACTGCACCGCCTTATAATAGTTATCCAAAATTGTAATTTACAAATAACAATATGGAATTTCTCAGAGTCTATATAGCAAATACTCACTTTTACTACTCTTATTGATTATTACAAGTTGATGCGCTAAAACGCTTTGGTTTTTGTTTTGCAATTTACAAAAAACAACCTATAAATGAGTCGCTGAAAACTCGATCAATAATGGTGCTGTCCACCGCTCAGCAGTTCCCCACACAGAATGAGGATAATCTGTAAAAATATTTGCATGGATACTCCGAAATTCATATCACATAGCACTTTAATTATATTAGAGAAAAGTTCAAATGTCAAGCGTAAAGTATTTACAATATCGTTACATGTTCAGAACGTGCAACACCGCAGGCGGCGGGCGGCATGCTGCCGCTCCCAATAACGCGCACGAACTTTTTCAGACACAAACCTTTTCGCCCGCGCCTGACAAAGAAGGAACCGCGCCGGGCGCGGTGGGGGTGCGGTCTGCCAGTGGCAGACGTTGCCAAAGGCAACAGCACCGACCGAGCCGGCAGGCGAGACCCACGCGCGCATAAAAGTTATTCACACGAGAAAGTAAAACCGCGTATTGGGAGCGGCGGCACGCCGCCCGCGTATTGGGAGCGGCGGCACGCCGCCCGCGTATTGGGAGCGGCGGCACGCCGCCCG
>CADCOF010000043.1 GCA_902802975.1 uncultured Ruminococcus sp.
ACCGGCAGGTGAGACGCTGTCGAGCGCAGCGAGACTGAGGGAGTTGTACAAAATGACGAACAATTCAAAATTTGCTCATTTATAGTTTAGTAAATATTTTTTGCGTACATGCCAAACTCAACTCTAACTCTCAAAACTCCACACTCACAAATGCTCTTAATAGGAGCTTTGATGAAGTTTACTATAAAGGATGTGCTGAAAAATGTACGATTGTGATCTCGGGAATTTTATTTTTCGATGCCGCGTTACAAAAGGGATTTCCCGGTCGGAATTAGCCGAAAAAATCGGAGTAACGGAACCTGATATTTCTGATTGGGAAAGAGGGAAAAAGAAGCCCGACGAGGAAAATCTCAAAAAATTGGCGTCGGTGTTTAAAGTGAGTGAAGAAAGAATTATGTCGATAGGAAAAAAGAACAAGCAATCCATAACTACGATAGTACTTACAGGCGGACCATGCGCGGGAAAATCCACAGCTATGAGCCGGATACAAAGCACGTTTACAAAAATGGGCTATACTGTTCTCATTGTGCCCGAAACGGCAACGGAATTGATTACCGGCGGCGTTGCGCCCGATACGTGCGGCACTGTGTTGGATTATGAGAGACTGCAAATGCGCCTGCAGCTTGAAAAAGAAGCCGTTTTCGTGGAAGCCGCAAAAACGATGGATTCCGATCGTGTATTGATCGTATGCGACAGAGGCAATCTTGATGTAAAAGCGTATATGAGCGAAACAGATTTTTCGCTGCTGATTGACGATCTCGGCACTAACGAAACGGAACTTCGTGATAATTATGACGCAGTTTTTCATCTTGTTACAACGGCGAAAGGCGCGGAGCAATTCTACACAACATCAAACAACGCAGCAAGAAGAGAAACACCGCAGGAAGCCGCTTTGGTCGATGACAAGCTTATTGCAGCATGGACAGGACATCCGCATTTCAGAGTTATTGATAATTCTACGGATTTCGATAACAAGATACGGCGTTTGATGGTCGAGATATCGTCGTTTTTGGGCGAACCGGAGCCGTTTGAAATAGAGCGCAAATTCCTCATAGAGTACCCCGACATTGAATGGCTGGATTCGATTCCGAACTGCAAAAAGGTTGATATAATCCAGACGTATCTGAAAACAGACAGAGAAGATGAGGAAGTTAGAATTCGTCAGCGCGGAGTCAACGGGAACTACATATATTTTCATACAACAAAACGCAGGATAAGCGGTATAAAGAGAATAGAGACGGAACAAAAAATTTCCGAGGGTGAATATCTGCGTCTGCTTATGGAAGCCGATACCACCAAACGCCAGCTGCGCAAAAACAGGTATTGCCTGATGTACGATAACCAGTATTTCGAGATAGATGTTTATCCGTTTTGGAACGATAAAGCGATACTTGAGATTGAACTCAGCGACGAAAATTCCGAGATAAGATTCCCAAAACAGATCAAGATCATCAAAGAAGTAACATATGACGACTCCTACAAAAACTCCTCACTTGCTGCAAGTGCCCATGCGGCGGGTTGAACCCGTTGGCAACGTCTCCCAGCCACGGGCAGTTCGCACACGGACTTTGAGCAGAAACAAACTATATTACCCGCGTCCTACACATGATAATGTTTCACCAGAGTCGTAATTTCGACCAATTGGGTAGAATTTTTTTGTTAATTTTACGATAAACTATTGCTAATCGTGAGATTTTATGTTAAAATATACTTATATGGGTGGGCGCAGATGGATGTAGTTCGTTTTGTATTTTATCCTTACGCCCGCTTGTAGACTAAAAATCGAAGATAATTAATGAAAAACGAAAGGTGTGAATTTAATGTCCAGAGCTGCGGGTATTCTTATGCCCATAACCTCGCTGCCCACACGCTGCGGCATCGGTACAATAGGAAAAGATGCTTATGAGTTTGCCAATTTCCTCAAAGGCGCAGGTCAGAAGTATTGGCAGATACTTCCTGTGGGACCAACAAGCTACGGTGATTCACCGTATCAGTCTTTTTCAACATTTGCAGGCAATCCATATATGATCGATTTGGATACACTGTGCCAGGAAGGTCTTTTAAAGCCCGAAGACTACAAAAATATCGATTGGGGTTCCAACAGCGACTATATCGATTACGCAAAGATTTACAATAATAGATTTAATGTGCTGAGAATCGCGCATAAGAACTTCAAGAAAAAAGATAAGGCAAGAGAGGCAGAGCAGAAGGAGTTCAAGGCTTGGTGCAGCAAGTCCAAAAATAAGACTTGGCTTGACAATTATTCGCTCTATATGTCCGTCAAGAGCTATTTTGATAATAAGTCGTGGCCTGAATGGGAAGATGAGGGCATTCGTCTTCGCAAACCAGACGCAATCAAAAAGTATAAGACACTTCTCAAAAATGATATCGCTTTCTGGAAATTCGTTCAGTTTAAGTTCTATCAGCAGTGGGAAAAGTTCCGTAAATATGTAAATGGTCTCGGAATTCAGATCATTGGCGATATGCCTATTTATGTAGCTATGGATTCCGCTGATACATGGGCAAATCCCGAAGTGTTCTGGCTTACCGAAGATCGTCAGCCGGTATGCGTTGCAGGATGTCCGCCGGATTATTTCTCGAAAACAGGTCAGCTTTGGGGTAACCCGATCTATGATTGGAAGTATTTGAAATCAACAGGCTACAAGTGGTGGTTTGAGCGTATCAAGGCAGCAAGCGAGCTTTTTGATATAACAAGAATCGACCATTTCAGAGCGTTCGACAGCTACTGGGCTATCCCGTTTCCGGCAGAAAACGCTATAGGCGGTTCGTGGAAGGAAGGCCCCGGAATTGAGTTCTTCGAGCTTATGAAGAAGGAACTCGGTGATCTGCCGATTATTGCGGAAGATTTGGGAACACTTACTCCCGGCGTTATCAAGCTGCTGAAAGACTCCGGATATCCGGGCATGAAGGTGCTTGAGTTTGCGTTTGATTCCGATGAGGAGAATGATTACCTGCCGCATTCGTACACTCCGAACTGCGTTGTATATTCCGGTACTCACGATAACGACACTCTGCTCGGTTGGGCGTCTACCGCTAAGAAAGAATGCGTTGAATTTGCAAGAGAATACTGCAAAATGACGAAGGACGAGTCGTTCAACTGGGGTATTATCCGCGTAGCGTATGAGAGCGTGGCAGACACTGCTATTATCCAAATGCAGGACTTCTTGGGTCTTGGTGCTGACGCAAGACTTAATACTCCGTCAACTCTCGGAGGAAACTGGGAGTGGAGAATTCGCAAGGATTACGCCGCAGGCGGACTTGCAAAGAAGATTCGTGCTTTGACCATAAAGACTAACAGGTTGGAGGAAAACGATAATATGGACAAAAACACAGAGAAGAGCCCTATTCTTGTAAAGCTGGAGCTTGCAGCGCAGACCGATTTCGGAAAGACAGTTGAAGAGCTGTCTGTTGAGGAGCTTCATCAGGAGCTTGGCAAGGCTGTTATGGGCGAGGTCGCACAGCGTTGGGCAAAGGCTAAGAATGTTCACGCAAGCAGAAGAAGAGCGTACTATTTCTCTGCAGAGTTCCTGATGGGCAGAATGATGTACAATAACCTTTACTGCCTCAACATTCTCGATGAGGTCAAAGAGATACTCGCAAAGAAGGGCATTGACATCAATGTGTTTGAGGATATTGATGACGCAGCTTTGGGCAACGGCGGTCTTGGCAGACTCGCAGCATGTTTCCTTGATTCGGCTGCTACTCATGATGTGCCGCTCGATGGTTACGGCATTCGTTATAAATACGGTCTGTTCAAGCAGAGCATCGTTGACGGTTTCCAGGTTGAGACAGCCGACGATTGGCAGCGTTTCGGCGACCCGTGGTGTATTCGCAGAAATGAGGACGCCGTTCTTATTAAGTTTGCAGATCAGGTGGTTAAGGCTGTTCCTTATGATATGGCTGTTATCGGCTACGGCACAGAGAATATCAATACTCTGCGTTTGTGGGAGGCTGAGGCTGTTCAGAACTTCGATTTCCTTAGATTTAACAATTTTGACTATCTTGGCGCAGTTTCAGATAAGATCAAAGCTGAAGATATCACCAATGTTCTTTATCCGAATGATAATCGTCATGAGGGTAAGGTGCTGAGACTTAAGCAGCAGTATTTCTTCTGTTCGGCATCTCTCCAGGATATCATCAAGAGATACAAGCAGACACACGGCGATAACTACAACGATTTTGCCGATCTTACAGCAATCCAGCTCAACGACACACACCCGGTTATTTCCGTACCGGAGCTTATCAGACTCCTTATGAAGGATGGTCTTACATTTGAGGAGGCTTTTGTTATCGCACGGAAGACTTTCTCCTACACAAACCATACAGTAATGGCGGAAGCTCTCGAGAAGTGGAATGTTGATCTTATGAGATCGGTAATTCCCGATGTATACGCTATTGTTGAAAAGATCGCAGCAAGACTTGAAAGCGACCTCGGTTCGAAGTGCGACATTTCCAAGATGAGAATTATCGCTGACGGCGTTGTTCATATGGCAAGAATGGCAGTTTATGCGTCAAGCTATACAAACGGCGTTGCAGCTATTCACACAGAGATCCTCAAGGCTGATACTCTCAAAGAGTGGTATCAGATCTATCCCGAGCGTTTCCAGAACAAGACTAACGGTATTACACAGCGCCGCTGGCTCGGTCTTTGTAATCCGGAGCTTTGCGACTTGCTCACAGATGCCATAGGTGACGATTCTTATCTCAGAAAACTCGATGAATTGAAGAGACTCGAAGATAAGATCACTCCCGAGACAATTGCACGCTTCAACAATATTAAGTTCGAGAAGAAGCGTCAGCTCGCTGATTATATCAGTAAGCATGAGGGCGTTGACCTCAATCCCGACGCTATTTTTGACATTCAGGTAAAGCGTCTGCACGAGTATAAGAGACAGCTTATGAACGCGTTCTCGATTGTTGACATTTATTTCAAGCTCAAGAAGGGCGAGCTGCCGAATTGGCATCCGACTGCGTTTATCTTTGGCGCAAAGGCCGCTCCGGGTTACGCAAGAGCAAAGGCTATCATCAAGTACATAAACGAGATCGCAAAGAAGATCAACAACGATCCCGATGTTAACGACAAGATGAAAGTAGTATTCGTACAGAACTACAACGTTTCTTATGCCGAGAAGATTGTAACGGCTGCTGATTTCTCCGAGCAGATTTCTACAGCAGGTACAGAGGCGTCCGGTACGTCAAACATGAAGTTCATGCTCAACGGCGCAGTTACTCTTGGTACTCTCGACGGTGCAAACGTTGAGATTCAGGAGGAAGCAGGCGCAGAAAACGAGTACATCTTCGGCGCAAAGGTTGAAGAGATAGAGAAGCTGAAGACTGAAGGCTCTTACAGTGCCAGAAGAATCTATGATACCAACCCGGAGATCAGAAAAGTGATCGATACTCTTATTGACGGTACATTCTCCGACGGCGGCAAGCACGGCGAGGGCAGCTTTGCCGAACTGCACAATTCTCTTATCAATGGCGCGTCATGGCATGCACCGGATCACTACTTTATCCTTCTCGATCTGCCTTCATATGTTGAGACAAAGATCAAGGCAAATGCCGACTTCGAGAACCGCGAGGAGTGGGGCAGAAAGTGCCTTATGAACGTTGCCAACGCAGGCAAGTTCAGCTCCGACAGAACAATTCTCCAGTATGCAAGTGAACTTTGGCATGTATATGAGGAAGAGTAATATATTTTAAATTTTTGATAACCTGCGCCTTATCTTATGGTTTGGCGCAGGTTTTGGTATGTAGAAAGAATTGTAAAATACTATAAATGGAGA
>CADCOF010000044.1 GCA_902802975.1 uncultured Ruminococcus sp.
ATTCCGCATTGCGCATTTCGAATTGCGAATTGAACTCCGCACTCATAAATGTTCTTAATAGGATTTTTTCAATGACGTTCACTATAAAACCTTAGGCTGATTATATTATCAAAACTCAAGTAATGGAGTGTTCCAATGCTTACAAATATTTATATTGAAAATGTTGCCGTTATCGAAAAGGCAAGTATTGATTTTGGCGGCGCATTTAATGTATTGACCGGTGAGACCGGTGCGGGGAAGTCAATTATTATCGATTCAATAAACGCAATTATGGGGCAGCGTGTGTCAAAAGAGCTTATCCGCAGCGGGGAAAAGCAGGCTTTCATCAGTGCGGTTTTTAGCGACGTTTCCGAGGAGGCAAAGAAAAAGCTGGACGAGTGGGGGATAGACTCAGATGAAGGCGAATACATTCTCCAGAGGACTATCAGCGCGCAGGGGAAAAATACGTGCAGGATAAACGGCAGACCCACTACGCTTTCTTCATTTAAAGATATCAGCCCGTATCTGATCAATATTTACGGTCAGAACGAGGGCTACGATTTTATGACTGCGGACAGCCATATCAAGTATATTGACGCGATAGGCGATTATCACGACGTTGTTGAAGACTACAAGAGTAAGTATGCCGTGTATTCCGATGTAAAAAGAAAACTGGATTCGATGAGCGACAATATCCGTGACAGAGAACGAAAGATAGACCTTCTGCAATATCAGATAGGCGAGATTGAAGACGCAGACCCGACGCCCGGAGAGATTGAGGAGCTTGCGCAAAGAAGACAGCTGCTGATGAACGGCGAAAAAATTCGTACAGGCGCAGCGCAGGCTTACAGCGCATTGACCGGTGAAGATGAGGGCGGGATATTGTCCTCACTTGAAGATGTGAGCGGCTTGCTTGAGGAGATTTCGCAGCTTTATCCCGATCTTGATTCAATTTCCGAGAGGATAAGATCGGCATATGAGGAACTCAACGACTGCCATTATGAACTGCGCGGAATTTATGACGATCTTGACTTTGACCCGAACGAACTTGAAGAGGTTGAAGAGAGGCGGGAACTTCTGTCAAAATTATCTGCGAAATACGGCGGCACAGTTGAAGAAATACTCGAATACTGCGATAATGCCAAAAAAGAGCTTGAGTCGCTTATTTCGTATGATATCAACAAAGGCAACCTGGAGCGCAAATTCGAAGAAGCCAAAAAAGAGCTGACTCTCGCAGCGCGTAAACTGACAGAAGTCCGAACAAAAGCAGCGGAAAAATTTTCTGCTGATGTTATGAGGGAACTGAAATATCTTGATATGCCCAATGTGGTGATGGTTCCGAATATTACTTCATGCGGATTTACTCCTAACGGGTGCGATGTGCTTGAACTGCTGATCTCGCCAAATCCCGGAGAAGAACCGAAACCGCTTTCGAAGATAGCCTCAGGCGGTGAATTGTCAAGACTCATGCTTGCGGTAAAAACAATAATTGCGGAAAAAGACGAAATAGATACCCTGATATTCGACGAGATTGATACAGGTATCAGCGGGTCGGCAGCCTCAAAAGTCGGCAGCAAATTAGAGCAGCTGTCGCAAACACATCAGGTTTTATGTATCACGCATCAGGCGCAGATCGCCGCGCTCGCAAGTGAGCATTTGTTTATCAGCAAAAAAGTGGAGAAAGGAAAAACCTTCACTGTGGTGAAGGAGCTTGACTTTGAAGAGCGAAAGCGCGAGTTGTCAAGGATAATAGACGGAACTGATTATTCCGAGGTATCGCTGCAGCATGCGGAGCAGATGCTGAGAAGGCAGAATACCGGAAAAGCATAAAGCTCAAAGCGTCACGGCTTTTGAATGAGTTAAAAAACTATTATATAGAAAGTTTTTTGCGCAGCTTTTTTTCAAAAAAGCTGCCGAGGGTGTGGGGCGAGCAGCCCCACAAAATAGCTATTTAGCAAAGAAAAGATTATGGAGTGATAAAATGAAAATACCATTTTCACCTCCCGATATCGGGCAGGAAGAAATAAACGCAGTCGTCAAAACGATGGAGTCATCATGGATAACAACAGGCCCGCAGACAGAAAAGCTGTCGCAGATGATCGCAGCGCGCTGTCATACGGAATATGCCGCGTGCATGAATTCCGCTACCGCATGTCTTGAAATGGCACTGCGTCTGCTTGGTATTTCCAACGGCGATGAGGTCATTGTGCCTGCCTATACCTACACAGCATCTGCAAGCGTGATTGATCACGTCGGCGCAAAACCTGTTATTGTCGATATCGAACCGGGCACTTTTCATATTGATTATGATGAAGTTGGGCGCGCCGTTACTGAAAAAACAAAAGCCGTTATTCCCGTTGATCTTGGCGGGCTTATGTGCGATTACGACAAGCTGCATGAAATCGCCGAAAGTAAGCGCGGTATGTTCCATGCAAACAGCGAGCTTCAGGACGCGTTCGGGCGCATTGTAATCACAGCTGACGGCGCGCATTCTCTGCTGGCTCAGCGTGATGACGGAAAATGTTCCGGTGAGCTTGCAGATTTTACAAGTTTTTCACTTCACGCGGTCAAGAACATTACAACTGCCGAAGGCGGCGCGCTGACATGGCGCAGTATCGCAGGTCACGACGGCGCGGCGATAAAAAAGACTCTTATGCTCCTTGCGTGCCACGGTCAGGACAGGGCGTTCAAACCGGACGGTGAGAAGCCGTTCTGGGAATATGATGTTGAGTTTTTGGGCTATAAGCACAATATGACAGATATTTTGGCGTCTATCGGCGTTGTTCAGCTTGAGCGTGCAGATCAGATCATGGAAAAGCGCAGATCGATATTTAAGCGTTACGATGAGGCGTTTAAGAATATGGGCGGGATTCGTACTCTTGATCATTTCACACCTTTGGGGTCTAGCTGTCATTTGTATATGATCAATCTTGTCGGGCGTGATGAGATAGCGCGCAATACATTTATGGATAAAATGATGGAATCAGGCGTTGCGACAAACGTTCACTACAAGCCTCTTCCACTTCATACGGCGTATAAAAAGCTTGGTTTTGATATTTCAGATTATCCCAACGCTTATAATATGTACAGTACGGAAGTCACATTGCCGTCATATTCAAAGATGACCGACGATGAAGTTGAATATGTGATCAAATGCGTAAAGCAGGTTTACAACGAAATGGGGCTGTGAGCGCATGACAAATGCGGAATATGACGTGATCGCACTTGATGTTGACGGAACGCTGCTTAATTCAAAAAAGCAGATTACGCCGGCGGTGAGAGAGTCTTTGCTGAAAGCACAGAATCAGGGCAAAAAGGTAATTATTGCGTCGGGACGGCATCAAATTGGACTGCGCGATATATCAACAACGCTGCAGCTTGATCGCTTTGGCGGCTGCTTAATGGCGTTTAACGGCGGCAGGATAGAAGATGCGGCAACAGGAGAGGTTTTTTACTCGGCGCATTTTCCGCGTGAATTTATCAAGCCGGTTTGTGATACGGTGAAGAATACAAATCTCACTGTGGTAACATTCAAAGATGACCTTGTTATAATGAATGACGCGGTGAATAATCACTCGTTTATCGAGTCAAAAATTCTCGGACTGGATTATATACAAGTTGATAATTTCGTTGAGTACGTTGATTTTAATATAAATAAACTGCTGCTTGTGGGAGAATCTTCTGTATTGGATGAATATCAGAATGTTTTGAGACAAGAATACGAGGGCTGCTTTGATGTCTTTAAAAGCTGCCCGATCTTGCTTGAAGTTATGCCGCACGGAATAAACAAGGGCACGTGTATGCAAATTGTTCTCGATCATATGGGCTTGAGCCGTGATCGGCTTATCGCATGCGGAGACAGCTATAATGATATCAGCATGATCTCATATGCCGGTTTGGGCGTGTGCATGGGCAACGGGGAAGAAGACGTAAAGCAAATAGCGGACGTTATTGCCGATACGAATAACAATGACGGTATTGCAAAAATCGTACATAAATATATGCTGCATGGACGGTAAAGTGAAGTTATGAAGAGAGCTGCATTAACTATAATATCGATTATTATATTTATATCGAGTACGCCGATAGTATCGTATGCGGACAATGAAGTGTATGATATGATTCAAAATGTGTTGGATTGGCAGGAAAGCAATGTTGATCTGAGCGCGCATATCGGAGAGAATTACTGCGATTGGCTTATTTTCGGGGAATGCCGTATTTGCGGCGATGAGTATAATATGTATAAAGACGCGGTAAATGATTACTATCAGAATAACAAGGACAGTCTGAGTTTGCCCGATGTGGAGAGGCTTGCGATTGTGTACGCGGCATGCGGCGGCAGTGTGGACGAAAACGGTATGCTTGATGATGTAATGGGCGCGCTGCAAAAAAGCGAACTGCATACAAAAATTGTAAATCAGCTAATTTTTGCGCTGCTGACAGCCGACAGCGGACGTTATGATATCGACGAGCGTGACGAAATTATTTCAGAGATTTTATCACGTCAAATCGAGTGCGGCGCGCTTTATATGGTGGATAAGAACGTTCCGGAGACTGATCTGACGGCGATGGCGGTCACGTCGCTTGCGCCGTACATAGATGAAAAACCGGAGGTAAAAGCAGCTGTAGAGCGAATGATCGACTATCTTTCGGGGACGATTACAGAAGACGGAACAGCGAAAAATTGGGGAAAACCGTCGTGCGAAACTACAGCACAGGTGATCACGGCTCTTTGTACAGTCGGAATAGACCCGGTTAACGATACACGATTTGTTAAAAACGGACATAGCCTGATAGACGGATTGAAGACGTATGTTCAGCCCGATGGAAGTTTTGCGCATAATGACGAATCATTGGGCGGCGACGCGTATGCTACGGCGCAGGCTCTGTATTCTCTCGTGGCATATGTGCGTTACAAAAACGGCTGCCAATCGCTGTATGATATGCGCAGTGAGTCTAAAAATATTGCCGCTCATGAAATTATTACAGCACAAAAAGAAAATCTTGCGGCTTTAACGGCGGATAATGCAGTCGAAAGCACAAAAGCGTCCGGAAGAAATCGTGTGAAGAGCAGTGTTGAGGTGGTTGTTCTCGCTGCGTTGGCTGTAGGCGCAGGCGGGACAATATGGTGGAACCATAAAGTGTTGAAAAAGCATGCGGAGAGTGACTCATGAAAACACGACATATTGCTATGATCGGAGCTGCTGCCGCAGCGGCTTTATATTTATGCGTGAATTTTGAGACAACCGAAGAACACTACGCAGCCAAAGAAAATGAAAAAAATACAGTGGGGTCGGTGTATCTGAGCGTTGACTGCAAAACATTTTTAAATACGGATAAGGCGAAAAGCTATATTGACAAAGGTGTAATTCCTTCGGACGGCGAGATCATAAAAAAGACAGCGTATAATATCAGCGAGGGCGATTCGGCTTTTACGGTGCTTAAAACGGCGGTTGACAAAAATCGGATAATTATCGATTATGATAATGTATCCGGAAAATCTGTTTATGTAAAAGGTATCAGCAGCGTTTATGAATATGACGGCGGCGATTTGTCAGGGTGGATGTACAGTGTGAACGGAGAATTTCCCACAGTGGCAAGCTCGGATTATTACTTGTCCGATGGAGACGTTGTGGCGTGGGTTTATTCATGCAACCTCGGCAAAGATGTGGGAGATACGTTTTGATCGGAAGGTGTATTTTAGATAGGTGCCACCCGTTGACGCTGCTTGTGTGGTATATGTATGTCATTCCGATAACTGTTTTGGTGCATGACCCCATAATTACTGCCGTTTCGCTGCTTTTTGGAATTGTCCATATTATTATGATTGTTGGACTGCCGAAATTATCGACCGTTTTGTACTGCGCCGCATTTATGACAGCTGCAGCAATTGCAAACCCGCTGTTTTCACATACCGGAGTGACAGTGCTGTTTTTTATGAACGGGCTTCCGGTGACGCTTGAATCACTCCTTTACGGCGTTGAAATGTCAGCCGCGGCATGTGCGGTCATGCTGTGGTGCGTGTCGCTTACGCACTTTATGACAACGGACAAGATCACAATGCTTTTTGGCAGCGTTACGCCGAAGCTTGCGGTGCTTTTGTCGCTTACGCTGAGATTTATACCGATGATACGTGAAAAGCACA
The DNA here is from genome assembly GCA_902802975.1 of uncultured Ruminococcus sp. Classification (GTDB taxonomy): domain Bacteria; phylum Bacillota; class Clostridia; order Oscillospirales; family Acutalibacteraceae; genus RUG592. The sequence continues at coordinate 6,125 of CADCOF010000044.1, forward strand.
GAAACATCATCAATGCTCAGAAAGGATTTGATGGGCGCAGTGAAAGCAGACGGACGCTTAAATTTTATCTTTCGGTGTACTCTGCGCTGACGTCGCAGCTGTTGGAGGATTCTGTAGAGATTGCGGATTCAATGTGCAGCCGAGGAATACGGCTGAAAGGGCGCACGTTTTATTCGGAGTTTAAAATTCGCCGATATGATGGTGTTATGATGACAATAACATTGTTGGCGATGACAGGGATAATCATACTAAAGGCAAACGGTGCGGGAGAATTCGAGTTTTATCCTTTTATCACCGGTTTTGATTTTTCTGTTTATAATGATCTGATGTATGCCGCTTTTGCGATTGTTTGTACAATGTGTTTGTATAATTAACAGAGGTGCGGATTCGTAGTTACAGCAGTTCCTTAACCAAATCCAGCAGATCGGTATAAAGCGGTACGGCGATTGCCAGAACTGCCAATTTTCCGCATACCTCTACTTGTCCCGCTATGCTTTGTGCGCCGGATTCTCTGCAGGTATCAGCCGAAAACTGCGTCAGCAGACATATTCCCACGGATTTTAGCAGTGCTTCTATGTACTGCTTTTTTATTTGCGCTGTTTCGGAAAACGCGTTTATCGAATCTGCCGCTGTTTTTGCAAACGGCAGCGCAGCCATAGACAATAATATCATTCCCGCAATTATGACAGGAGTTGTGAACGCGCCGCTGTATGCACGCACAGCACAAACCGCAGCAGCTGCAAAAACAGCAAAAGCGCATATAGATATTATGTTCAATGAAACACACCTCACTTTATGTTTTTGTCACGCCTCCGGCGGCCAGCCTTTTTGAAAAAAGGCTGGGCGAAAAACTTTATGATGCGCTCTATCATACTTGTGGCAATATAACCGCAGAGGGGAATGTCCCCCGCTTTCTATAGGCGGCGGGGGACATTCCCACGTTCAGTAGGGGTATAAATCCCCTACTGAACGCACAAAACCTTCGGTTTTGTTTCTGCTTGTTTAAAGCAGAGCTTTTAATGCAAAGTAAAAAACGCGGCGAAGATTATAGTTAACAATAAAGTTCGACGGAACTGCCCGCGGGCGCATGCCCGCCGCACGGAACTGCCCGCGGGCGCATGCCCGCCGTTTATAAGCCGAAGATGGACTTTACCGTTGTGAACAATTCGTTTATTTCTTTGACAACCATGCTAAGTACGATCACTAACCCCGCAAGCCCTGTCAGCATAGCTTGATCGTCACGCCCCGCTCTTGATAAAACTTGCGTTAGTACAGATACTATTATTCCCACAGCCGCAATTTTGAACAATAACTCAATATCCAATTTTTCCGCTCCTCTATATCAAAAGTATCACCGCGGCAAGTCCTCCGTATAATGCAAGACTCATTCGCAGCCGCTCTTCATCTGTTTTTCGCTTCAGTTCCTCGCTGATAGAACATTCAAGACGCTCGCACGCGCAGTCAATCAGCTTTTCGGCGTGGTCAATATCGGTTTGTGCTGCAGATAAAATCGTATCAATCAAATATTTTCGTTCCTCGTCATTAAGCAGACGCTTTACAATGCGCGTTGAAAATGCCGTTTCGGCACTCTCTTCAATGCTTAATCCGCAGTCAAGCTTTTCACACAGCACTTGTGTTATCTGTTTTGTAGATTTATTTTGTACATTTCTGAATATTTCGCCGTATTCCGTCATGTGAAGGTACATTTCGTTTTTAACGTGCTTGAGCAGAGACGTCATTCCGTAAAGCAGTTCTATTCGTTCGCGTATTCTCGACACGGCGGTTATTCCCGCACCTATGCATGCGATAAATATACACAATAATCCTGCGATTTTCATATTTTGCCTGCCTTTCGAATTTGATCTATATAGATCACGCTGCCAAATGAGCCTGTGGAGATAAGCTCCCGAACAATTCGGTTTCTCTTCGCCTGAGCGTCGTTTGCACAGTGAACAGACGCAACCACGCTTACTCCGCAGCCGAAAGCTGCCGCAGCCTGCTCGGCATTTTCGCCTGTCAGTTCGTCGCAAATTATAAAATCAGGTGACATTGTGCGAATTGCCATCATCATTCCAACGCTTTTGGGATAACCGCTGTACACATCACATAAACCTACGTCAAAGCCCATGCTTGTACCGCATTGCCCTGCAATTTCGTATCGCTCGTCAACAATTGAGACTTTGTTTCGCCCAAACAGCGACAGACTTCTGGCTATATCGCGAAGTACTGTCGTTTTTCCGGTTCCCGGCGCGCCGCAGACAAGCAGACCTTGTTTCAGGTCTATGTCGGCGGTCAGGTTGTCTGCGCAGCCGATAAACTCTTTGGCTATTCGCACATTCATTGACGTAATATTCGCTGCGCCCCGAACTTTACCGTTTTCTGTTACCGCCTCGCCGCAAACGCCGATACGATGCCCTCCGGCTGCTGTGATGAACCCGCGTCCTATATTGTCGGTGTGCTTGTATACGGAGTTTTTGCATAGCCGAACAAATGCGTCTTTTAACTGCGGTTGATTTATGACACAGATACTGCGTAAATCTGTACAGCTGTATGGAGAGATCAATTCACCGTTTGTGCCAATGTAATAAGGCTTGTTCAGCAGATATATCACGATGGGTCTATCTGATCTTATGCGTACCTCGCATACAAGATCAAAGTTGTCAAGCACAGCACGTCCTGCCTGCTTGGAAATGCAGTCTACAGCTTCAAATGCAGTTTTTCGTCGCAGGTCTTGTCTGTTCATAAATGGCACCTCTGAATTATTGTTGTATCATTATACGGAGTGACAAGTTGAAATATGATAAAATCGGCATGGTAACAAAATTGTAATTTTTATTAGCGATTATAATATTGTAATCGCTCTCATGAATGTGATATAATCTTCTATGATGGTTAATGTTGTCATGGATAAGAACATCCATTTTTTGTTGTATTTGTTTAGCGTAGTTTACTGTTGGAAAAGAATTGTAAAAGAAAATGTTTGCTGTAACCATCAAGAGTTTTTTGGAGGATAAAATGTCTAGGATTTGCTATGGCTGTATGAGAATAATAGGGGACGAGGACGAGCAGTGTCCCCACTGTGGATTTGACAGAAATATTCGTCAGAGCCTTCCTTTTTTACCGCTGGGTGCGAAGCTTCAAAAGGACAGATATATAATCGGTAAGAAGCTTGGCTCCAACAACGAAAGCACAAGATATATTGCCCTCGATGCGTCGAGAGAAGCCAGGGTTATTGTCAGGGAGTTTTTGCCGAACGGACTTTGTTCGCGCAGTAAAGACGGTACCATCAAAGTCCGGGAAGAGAAGGTTGCCGTGTATAAGCGGCTGCTCAATAAATATCTTGATTATAACCGTACTCTTGCACGTTTGAAAGACTGTTCTGCAGCGTGCAATATTATCGATATTTTTATGGAACATAACACTGCATATGTTGTTGAGGAAAAAGAGGAGATGTCTCCTTTTTCCGAATACATCAAGCAGCATGGCGGTCACCTTACGTGGGAAGACGCGAAGCCTTTGTTCCTTCCGCTGCTGGCAACACTTGAGGCTATGCACAAAAACGGTATATCGCATTACGGCGTCGGTCCCGGGAATGTAAAGATAACAAAAGACGGCAGGCTCAAGCTGCAGAATTTCAGCATTGCCGATATGCGAAAGGTCGGTACGGAACTCAGACCGATGATGATATCCGGCTGCAGTGCGCCCGAGCAGTATGAGAAGTATGCCGTTCTCGATGAAAGCACGGATATTTACGGTTTTACCGCGGTGCTGTTTTACGCCTTGACAGGCAGCGTTCCCGAGGACGTTGAAAAGCGCAGGGATGACAATAAACTGATGATCAATTCATCAATAAACAAAAAACTTCCCGCTCATGTTAAAGCTGCTCTTGCAAGCGGTCTCCAGTTCGATCAGGAGAAGAGAATGCAGACTTTCGATGAACTGCGCGCGAAGCTGTCGGACGCACCGTCGGTCAACGCTATTCGCAAGGAAATGTCTCAGCCTGATCTCGACGATGATGACGATGACGACGATACCGAAGACAAGAAGAAAAAGAAAAAGTCGAGCGGTTCTTCTCTTCCGGGAATCATATCCTGCATAGTGTCGCTGGTTCTTTTTGTAATAATCGGTACGTATTGGCTGCAGGGGAATCCGTTTGCGGCTATGTTCTCGCCGAGCGATGTTTCTTCTGATTCCGATGCGGAAGGTGTGACGGGTGAGACTGTCACAGTACCCAACTTTGTTGGAGTCAAATATGAAGAGGCAGCCGAAAAATCGGAGAAAACATCTGATTACAAGCTTTTGAAAGCTGTCGAGGAGGAATTCAGCAACGAAGTGCCCGAAGGCTATATTGCGTCGCAGTTCCCCGAGGCGTACAGTGAAGAAGTTCAGGGCTACAGCTTGTATATTACGGTCAGCAAAGGCGCGAAAATGCGTCAGCTGCCCGAAATCAGCGGTAAAACTGTAGATCAGACAGCGCAGTTGTTAGGTGATGAGAGCTTCGTTACAACTCAGTCGTTTGAGTACAGCGATTCCGTAAAGAAGGGTCTCGTTATAGGTTATGACGCGCACAATCCCGGAGATAAGCTGGAGTACGGTTCGCCTGTTGAGATAAAGGTAAGTCTTGGCGTTGATACATCGAAGGACAGCGACTCCGATAAAAATAAAAAGAAAAAAAGCTCCGACTCCGATGCAGAAGAGGAATCCTCTGCTGTTGAAGAATGGGAGTAAGAGCATAAAATGCGGCTGGCGTCAGATTTTACCGAGGCTCAGCCGCTCTTCTGTATTTCGTATAAGCGTAAACAATGAACCGGAGAGATTGCCGTATTCTTCTGTTATGATCTCGTTTGACAATTCCGGGCGTTTTGTTTGTTCAACACTTCTGTATTCCTGTACAGGCGCGCCGCTTGCTATATTTTCCACATTTCCGAGGGCTACAATGCCGAGTGCCTGATTTTTTGTTTTGTAAATGTGATCGGGGATCGAAAAAATATTGTGCGAGTTTTTCGGGTTTGATGAGTAAATTGTTCTGAATATGGAGTATACGGCCGATGACAGGAAGATTGAACTCTCGCTTGAAAGCCCTTTGTTGTCTATTTTGTCCAAAAGGTCGAAAATAATATTCAGCGAATTGATTATCAGCTTTTTGTTCAGAACATTGATCATGGCGGTTTTTGCGCCGTGATGAGATGCTATTATTTCGGTTTCGGGCGAATCCGAAATCACGACTTCGCCTGATTTTCGCTGTGCCGATCTTCCGAGAAGATAATCTGTGGAGACGTCGTAGTAGTCGGCGACCTTGATCACAAAATCAAGACCGCATTCCCGAAGACCTTTTTCGTAATGAGACAGAAGAGGCTGCGAGATACCGAGTTCCTCTGCGGCTTTACGTTGACTGAGGCGGCGTTCTTCCCGAAGAAGTGTTATAATTCGAGGAAAATCGTTGTTTATTTTTGATGGATTACTCATGTAAAAGAACTCCTTTATGCGCTATTACAAACAGTATATCATTATTATAACAAATTGTAAAAGGATAATCAAGAATGAAATCATATAATATTCACTTTATCAGGCACGGTGCGTGTGACGGTTCAAGGCAAGGCGTGTATGTCGGAACGAAGGACGTGCCGCTTAGCCGCGACGGAAGAAAAGAGCTTGAACGGTTGGACAAAAAATATGATTACCCCGGCACAGCTGTGATTTTTACAAGTCCGCTGAAACGATGTCTGCAAACGTGCGAGATCATTTACCCGAAGATCAAACCGATAGTGATAGATGATCTGCGGGAATGCAGCTTTGGCGAGTGGGAGGGCAGAACCGCAGAGAGTCTGAAAAAAAACGAAGATTTCAGAAAATGGCTTGCGGGAGATACCACGGTAAAGCCCCCGCTTGGCGAGAGCGGCGCGCAGTTTACGAAACGTGTGTGCAATATATTCAGCGACATTGTTGACGGACTGATGAAAACGGGAAATACGAATGCTGTAATTGTAACACACGGCGGTGTGATAATGACGCTGCTGTCGGTGTATGGTTTGCCGCAGGCGAAGCCTTTCGATTGGGCTATGGAAGATGGCTGCGGATATTCAATGCGCATTATGCCGTCGCTTTGGATGCGGGACAAAGTAGCCGAGGTATATTCTCGTCTGCCATATGAGCGCAAAACCGAAGATGATGAAAGTGAAACCTTCAGCGACTACAGCACAATGTACTTTCAATAATGGCGGGCGGCAGGCATGCGCCTGCAGGCGGCGTGCCGCCGCTCCCAATACGCGCACATAGTTTATTCGTAACGCACAATATAGCCCGCGTCC
>CADCOF010000045.1 GCA_902802975.1 uncultured Ruminococcus sp.
CGGCGGGTTGCACCCGCGGGCAATACGCGCACATAGTTTATTGTAAGCTTAGATTTCTATGCCCGCGTCTAACAAAAAAGGAACCGCGGTAGGGCGCGGGTGCTAAGAAGATGGTATACTGAAAAAGTAAAAACGCGAACTGTCACCGGCGACACGCCGGCGGCATTGAGGAGTACGTACATATGTCAATACAAAATATAATGTCGCAGTTGGGCGACGGTATGCTGAAAACGATTATTTTGTTTTTCAGTACACTCGTCATTGCGCTGCCGCTTGGATTGATTGTGGCTTTCGGGCGAATGTCAAAAGTCAGCCTGTTTTCCAAAAAGTTCAAGCCGATACGTCTGTTAACACAGATATACATATCTATCATGAGAGGAACTCCGCTCATGCTGCAAATAATGGTGGTTTATTTCGGACCGTATTATTTGTTCGGTGTGAAAATATCATCGTCATACCAGATATATGCGGCAATAATTGCTTTTTCAATAAACTATGCTGCATATTTTGCCGAAATATACAGAGGCGGAATAGAATCTATGCCGACAGGTCAATATGAGGCGGCACAAATACTCGGTTTTACAAAAGCACAGACTTTTTTCAGAATTATTTTTCCACAGGTTATAAAGCGCATTTTGCCTTCCGTCACCAATGAAGTTATAACATTGGTAAAAGATACTTCGCTTGCTTTTGTAATCGCATATGCGGAAATGTTCACAATTGCAAAACGAATTGCCGCAAAGGAAACATCAATGATCCCGTTTGTGGCAGCAGGAATTTTCTATTACGTATTTAACTTGATCGTTGCGCTCGTGATGAATAGGCTTGAGAAAAAAATGTCGTATTACAAATAAGGAGGACTGCAAATAATGAAAATGCTTGAAGCAAAAAATATTAGGAAGTCCTTCGGCGACAATGAGGTATTGAAAAACATTTCTTTCGAGGTCAATAAGGGCGACGTTCTGGCGATTATAGGTCCTTCCGGTTCGGGAAAAAGCACACTTCTGCGTTCTATCACGCAGCTTGAAACTATCGACAGCGGCGAGATAAATATTTGCGGTGATAATCTCGTAAAAACCGATTCTTTCGGAAACGCTGTGTATGCCTCGAAAAAGGATCGCGCGGCGATTGCGCGGCATTTGGGGCTTGTGTTCCAGAATTTCAATCTGTTTCCTCATTTTTCAGTAATGAGAAATATTACTGAGGCGCAGCGCAAAGTCCTTGGCAGAAGCAATGAAAGCTCCGAGGAGATCGCGCGCAAGCTGCTTAAAAAAATGGGTCTTGAAACAAAAGAAAACGCATACCCGTGCGAATTGTCGGGCGGGCAGCAGCAGAGAGTGTCGATAGCAAGAGCGTTGGCACTTAGCCCGGAGATACTTCTGTTTGACGAGCCGACTTCGGCACTTGACCCCGAATTAACTGTCGAAATACTGAAAGTTATAAGGGAGCTTGCAGCCGAGAAAATGACAATGATAGTTGTTACTCATGAAATGCTTTTTGCGGAAAGCGTTGCGGACAGAGTAATATTTATGGACGGCGGTTATATAATAGAAAACGGTACTCCTGAAGAAGTGTTCCGCAAGTCCAACAATGAGAGAACAAAAGCCTTTTTGGGTAAGTTATCAGGCGAGATTGATACAGCAAGAGATAAAAAATCACGACTAAACAAAACTTAAATCTTGTTTCCCCACGTATCAAAGCGTGGGGCTTTGTTTACAAGTTGGTAATAATGTAAAAAAAGCTCGATAATAATCACATTTATGTATGCGAAACGTTGAAAATTGTAAAAATGTGCTTTTAATGCTTAAAAATCACTTGAAAAAATAAAAATATATGAGATAATAGAAGTGAAGTTTGCAATACGCACTTCTTGTATCAGATTCTCAAAGTGAGGTATTATATGGGTATTTCAGCCATAATTCTTGCCGGCGGTGAAGGCAAGCGAATGAAGTCCGATAAACCTAAGGCTCTCTCTCTCGTCCTTGACGTTCCGATGTTGAGGTGGGTTCTTAATGCCGTGACAAACGCTGATATCACAAGTATTTGCGTTGTAACAGGCTATGCAAAAGAATATATTGAGGATTATTTGAAAGAATACAACAATGAAACACATATCAACACACAGACCGCCTTCCAGGCTGAACGCCGCGGCACAGGACATGCCGTTATGATGTGCGGTGATTTTCTGCGTGCAAATACAGGTGACGTTGTTGTCCTCAATGGTGACGCGCCTTTTATCGACAGCAGAACGATCAAAGACAGCTATTCTCTCCACAAGCAGAAAGCCTCATCGGCTACAGTTATTTCTGCGAAGGTTGACAATCCGTTCGGCTACGGAAGGATTGTGCGCAACGATAACGGCAATGTTGAAAAGATTGTGGAGCAGAAGGACGCAAGCGAGGAGCAGGCTAAGATCAATGAAGTAAATTCAGGCTGCTACTGGTTCTCTTCAACCGATTTGCTTTCTGCACTTGATCAGTTGACAGACAATAATGCCGGCGGCGAATATTATTTGACGGATACTCTGGGCATACTTTTGTCACAGGGCAAGACTGTTTGTGCTTTTACGGCGGAAAATTCAAATGCCGTGTTGGGAGCAAACGATCCGGCACAGCTTGAACAGCTAAACGAGATCGCAAAAACAATATATAAAAACCGGCCGTAAACAGCGGCTTTTACCCAAATAAAAAAAGACGCGAGTTTAAATCAGCGTAAAAATAAAATGCAAAGGGGCTTATTAGTATGAATTTTCACGGTAAGGACATCAAGATTTTTGCGGGCAATGCCAGCAAGGACGTAGCTCAGGCCATCGCAGGCTGCCTCAATCTTCCTTTGGGCAAGTCCGAAACAGCTACCTTCAGTGACGGAGAGATATCGGTCTCACTTCATGAGTCTGTCAGAGGTTCCGACTGCTTTATTGTACAATCCACATGCGCGCCGGTCAACAATAATCTCATGGAGATACTAATCATGATCGACGCTATGAAGCGTGCGTCCGCTGCAAGCATTACGGTTGTTATGCCGTACTATGGCTATGCGCGCCAGGACAGAAAGGCAAAGGCAAGAGACCCGATCACAGCAAAGCTTGTGGCTGATCTTATTACCTGTGCCGGTGCAGACAGAGTTCTTACAATGGATCTACATGCAAATCAGATACAGGGCTTCTTCAACATTCCGGTTGATCATCTTTACGGCGCAGGTTTGCTTGCGGATTATATGAAGTCGAAGGTTGGCGCAAACGAGAATGACGAGTGGATTGTAGTATCGCCTGATCTCGGTTCGGTAACTCGTTCACGTAACTTTGCGTCGAAGATAGGTGCAGGACTTGCAATTATCGACAAGAGACGTCCGAAGGCAAATGTATCCGAAGTAATGAATATCATAGGTGACGCAAGAGGCAAGAAAGTAGTTCTGGTTGACGACATGATTGACACAGCCGGTACACTTTGCAACGCTGCAAACGCAATTGTTGAGAGAGGCGGAGCAACAGAGGTGTATGCATGCGCAACTCATGCGGTACTTTCGGGTCCGGCTATCGAGCGTATCAAGAACAGCGTGCTTAAGGAAGTAGTACTTCTCGACACGGTTCCGGTGACAGAAGACAGAATGATTGATAAGTTTACGATTCTTCCCGTTGCGCCGCTTTTTGCCGACGCTATTGAGAGAATCTATGCCGACAAGCCGGTATCACCCCTCTACAAGTAATGCGGGTATGCACCCGCAGGCACCGGCGTGTCGCCGGAGACAGTTCGCGCACGAACTTCTTCATAAAGCTAGATAAATGGCACGCGCCTTACAATTAGGTTGGACGCGGGCTGTAAGTTGGGAAAAATTACAGTAAACGTCATTTTGAGTTGTTAGTTAGTAGTTGTTAGATTACATTAGCTACCATATACCGAATACTATAGTGAACGTCATTGAAAAAATCCTATTAAGAACATTTATGAGTGCGGAGTTCAATTCGCAATTCGCAATTCGAAATGCGCAATTATTTGTGAAGTCGTGCTTTATTACAACGATGATAAATTGTTGCAGTGCGAAA
>CADCOF010000046.1 GCA_902802975.1 uncultured Ruminococcus sp.
CAGTCACGAAGGCTGTCCATATTGCCAAGCTCGAGGTGATCCTGAAGTCCTTCTGCTATTCTGCCTGCTGCAAGAGTGATCTTTCTTGTAACGAAGTTTTCTCCACGTCTCTCAGATTCATGATTAAAGAGAATACCATTTACAGCAAACATACCGTAGGCTTCTCTGTATTCCTTTGTGATCCAGAAACCGTACTGCTTTGCAACTGCATACGGGCTGTAGGGGTGGAACGGCGTTGTTTCTCTCTGCGGAACTTCCTCGACTTTACCAAAAAGCTCGGAGGTCGACGCCTGATATACCTTTGTTTTCTTTGTAAGACCAAGAATACGAACCGCTTCAAGGATACGAAGTACGCCGATAGCATCAACGTCGCCTGAATACTCGGGAACGTCAAACGATACCTGAACATGGCTCTGAGCTGCAAGGTTGTAGATCTCATCAGGCTGCACAATACCGATTATGCGGACAAGTGACGATGAATCTGAAAGATCGCCGTCATGAAGTGTAACAGCATTCTTTGCTATAAGATGGTCTATTCTTGCTGTATTGGAAATAGATGCACGGCGAGTTATACCGTGAACCTCGTAGCCCTTTTCGAGCAAAAACTCTGCAAGATAAGAGCCGTCCTGACCGGTGATACCTGTGATAAGTGCTTTTTTCATATGTAGTTCCTCGACTTTCATTTTATTTTGACTTTACTTTCTGAGATTATCGCATATTTTGAAAAAAGATATAAGTGACAATATTGGCGAATCATAGCACAATATTGGTTTCTAAAATATGGGTATAAAAAAGGGTAAAGTGTCCGCTAAATAATTTGGTCACTTTACCATAGTTTTCTGTATTCGCCGGGTGTAATACCCTCAATTTTTCGGAATAATCTTGTGAAATAGTTTGTATCGGGAATGCCTACCTCAGCTCCGATCTGTTCTATCGTTTTATCGGAAAATCGCAGGAGCTGCTTTGCTGCGGTGATCCGTTTTCTTGAGATATAGGCGTTTATTGTTATTCCGTACTTTTCTTTAAAAATTTTGCTGAGATAGAACTTGTCAATATAGAACTGCTTTGAAAGCTCCTTAAGAGAAATTTTCTTGTTATAATTTTCGTCAAGCCAGCTCTTGATAGCAGACAATTCACTGCGTTTTGGTGCAGAATACGCTTTTCCGGGATTCCATGAATTTGACATAATAAGCGTCAAGAGAGAAGACAGTTTTTCGTTTATCTTCATGTCTCTGATATAATCATCGGAGGAGGCTATTTTGAACAGATCGTCAAGAAGATCTACATACCGTTCTGCTTTTTCGATTGAAAAAACAGGCTGTCCGCCGCGGCTGACATATTTACCATATATATCGGTCATCGACTGACCATTGAAATGTACCCATTTCAATTTCCACAGATCATCTGATGTAATATGAGCGTACGGCTGCTTGCAGTCAATGAAGATACAATAATTTTGCGTTAACTGATATGTAGTATCGTTATACCAAAGTTCACCCGAACCGGAAAGAACTATAAAAAACAGATATGAATCAAGCCCGCTGCGGCTTTTCGTGTGCGGTCTTTGGGCTTTTAACTCTCCGGTTTCTTGCAAATACAGCAATGATGATCTCGCAAATTCGGAGGGGGTGTAGATTATTCGTGTCGGAGATACCATATCTCCGGCAAATAAAGCGTTTTCCATAAATACCCATCCTTGATTAATTTCTTACCTATAAATGAGCCAAAAAGTAAAAATGCACAAAATTTTTTGTATTACTCCTTCCGTCACGCCTTTGGCGTGCCACAGTCTCCACTGACCGAGGCGGCAGCCGAGACGATGTCAGCGAAGCTGACAGGGGGAGTTGTACAAAATGACGAACAATTCAAAATTTGCTCATTTATAGTTCTTACAATAAAATAATTTAATGAGGTGATAAAATGATTATCCGAAAAGCATCAACATTTTATGGCAGAATCAATATTACTGACAACAATCACAACGGAGTACTGTTGTCTGAAAATGATTATTTGATCTTTACTGTCAAGAAAAATGCTTTTGATGAAACCGAAAATCCCATCATAAAGAAAATCATTCCGTCCGACAGGCAGATAGACGGAGGCTACTGTTTTGAGCTGACTCCCGAAGAAACGAATTTACCTACAGGTGATTATTTTTTTGACATTGGAGTTCAGCGTGAAAACGGTGAGTTCTACCATATTTACACAGTTGAAAAATTTATTATTTACCCAAGTGTATCAAGAAAGGAAGTATAAAATGAATTATCATGATTTAAACGGAGAATTAGTTCTCCCAAGCACAGAGGATATGGCTTATGAACAAACGAATCGCAGGATAGATGATTTAGAGGTAACCATTCATTCTGACATTACAGACACTCAGCAGATTATCAACGAAACTGAAACAGCAATATCTGAACGAATCACCAATGATCTTGATGTTGTAAATAACAGAATTTCTTCTGAAATATCTGCTGTAGGCAATCGCATTGACAATATCATTGCTCACAATAATGACACGGAAGGCAACAGTGAATTGATTGATATTCGTACCGGAGCCAATGGAATGTTTTATCAGAGTGCAGGAACTGCTGTCAGAGAGCAGATTAGTATACTGGAAAACAGCAAGGCTGATGCATTGCTTTTTGCGATAGATATAGAACCAACAACTGTAACTACTCATCCGGTATGTGAAATCGGTTCCATTTCAGGTTCAACCGGTCAGAATACGGAAAATGCAGCGAGAATCAGAAATGATACACTTATCCTGCTGAATGAAGGCGACAGTATTGACTTTGCAAATGCATATTCTGCAACTCTTAATACTAACAGAATTGGTGCTGCTGTAATATATCATTATAATACAGACAGAACTTTCATTAATTCACAACAATTATCACTTGGTATAAGTCTAAAATACACCGCAATACAAACAGAATATATCAGGTTTGTATGTTCGAAATCCTCCGGCGATGTAACATCAGAGTGGGCAGTAGCAGTTGCGGAAAGAATTGATGTCGAAAAAAACCAAAACGTACAAACATTGGATATTAATGCCATGCTGGACAATGCTGATATTGACGCTTTTGCCGAAGGAATCACACGAAATAAAACAAAAACCTGGTATGCCGGCAAAAAATTCGCATTTTTGGGCGACAGTATCACACATTTAGACACCTTTTCTTATTTGAGAAATAACTTTGTTCTAGACTCAGTAACAGACTGTGGTATTTCAGGAACTACTATCAGCGGTAGCAGTGCCAATGCCATGTGGCAAGATACAAGGATAAACTCTCTGCCTCTTGATACCGATGTGATCCATGTGATGGGCGGAACTAATGATAATTTCCAGAATAAACCCATTGGAGAGATATCTATCGACAACTGTGATACGAATACATTTGTAGGAGCATATAATGTTTTGCTCTCAAAAATTTATTACAAATATTTCCGAGAAACAACAGGAAAGTACAGTCAGACGATTGACTATTCCGGTATCACAAGAATAAATACTGACAGATACAGCGGTTTTCCCTACATTATGATCGCCACTCCTTTTTACAGCATTCAGGCTCAGGAAAATGAATCAAAGTATGCGGATGCCATCAAGGAAATTGCAATGATGTGGCATATCCCCTGCGTTGACCACTACTATCTTGACGGTATCAACGACCAGAACGCCTA
>CADCOF010000047.1 GCA_902802975.1 uncultured Ruminococcus sp.
GTCGGTCGAGAGTGATGGACTCAGATCGAGCATTAATTACGCATTACGCATTCCGCATTCCGAATTAGCAAAACAACTCCACTCTCACCTCTCCACACTGAAAAAGTGTTTAGGAAAAGATTTATGTCGTTTACTATGGTAGTTGTCAAATTATCTAATAGATACCAACTACCAACTAATACTAACATTAATACCAATAAAAAGGTGATACAACAAATGAAACAATGTGATTACTGCGCAAAAGAACTTGACAGCTACCACTTGATGTACTGCAAGGACACAGACTGCGAAGAAAAGGCAATGAAATTCTATGAAACGCGCCGCAGAACGGAGAACGTCTTTGGCGTGATCAATATTGCAATGGTAGTATTCATCATGATAGGACTTATAACCGCGGTATTCTCTCCCGTGATAGGGAATTTTATGGTTGCCGGGTCTTTGATAGTTCTTGCAGTGACTGTTTTGATACTGCCGTATGCGCCCGAGAGCTTTTATAAAAAGTGGCGCATAAAAAAAACCACTTTCATCGTGCGAATTTTCGGTGTTCTTTTGATCATAGGAGCCTGCGGTTTCAGTGTACTTGCGCTTTATTACAATTCCAAATGAATATTTTTCCCTCGTTCGGTAAATACTACTATCATAAATTTACCGGAGAGGGATTTTTATTATGGAACAAAAATTCACAAAGAGAATAGCAGTCAGGCTCGCCGCTTTCGCCGCGCTGGCCGCAGTTTTGCTGATTGGCGCGGGAGTGGCAACGTATAATTTGATTTCTCGATATAAAAACAATCTGGAAAGCAAATATCAAATGTCATTGAATAACCTTGCAGATTATACCACGAACATCAAAACTACTCTCGAAAAAAGCATATACGCCAACACCGCTGCGGCGCGTCAGCCGGCTTTCGCTAAATTGATGTCAATGAGCGAGGGCGCAAAAGCCGCACTTTCCCAGCTGCCTATGAGCAGCGGACAGGCTAACGATATTCAGAAGTATTTTGCGCAGGTGGGCGATTACTCATACTATATATTATCAAAGCTTGCCAAAAACCAAGAGCTGAACGATTCCGAACGTCAGACAATAAAAACGCTGTACAGCTACGCCTGTGACCTTAATCTGGCAGTGGGCGATATGGCGGCGGCATATGCCGATGGTTCTGTTGATCTCGGTCGTCCGATTACTCTGCGTGGCAACATCGACCATCTTTCAGACAGCAGCGAGCTTACTCTCGACGGAGGTTTCCGTGAGATGAACGAGGGCTTTACGGATTATCCCACAATGATATACGACGGACCTTTTTCAGACCACATTGCAAATCGCAAGCCGGCTTTTCTTCAGGGCAAGCCCTCACTCAGCGAGGAACAAGCCCGCAGCATTGCGGCGAATTTTCTTAGAACAGAACGCGGAAGGCTTACGTATGAAGGTGAGACGAAGGGAAATCTGCCCACATACAACTATTCTGTCGGAAGTGAATATATTACCGTTACAAAGTATGGAGGATATATTGATATATACAAGAATGATGAGATGGCAACGCAGCGGAAATTCACGGCAGAAGACGCAATTCGCAAAGCTAAACGACTTCTTCTTGACATGTATCGGGAAGATTTCACAGAAAGCTATTACTCTATAAATGAAAATATTTGTACTATTAATCTTGCATACACAAAAAATGATATTGTGTATTACAGCGACCTTATAAAAGTGAGCGTAAGCCTTCACACGGGCGAAATAGTGGGATTATGCACCACAGGCTATTTGATGAGCCACACAGAGCGCGAAATGCAGCCCGAGACTATATCGCAAGCGCAGGCGCAGCAATCGCTCAACTCCGATCTGAAAGTCAAGTCATGCAAAAGAGCTGTGATACCCACGGGCGGGCTAAACGAAGTTGACACGTATGAATTTACCTGCGAGGCGGACAACGAGCAGCTTTTGGTGTATGTCAACACCGAAACGGGTCTTGAGGAGCAAATATATGTTGTAATGACGAGTGACAACGGAGTATTGGTAATGTGATATTATCTGAACAGAATCTGTATTTTTAGATCATCACATGTGAATTGTAACCAATAAATATATAAATTTTATGTTGAATATTAACAAACGGTTTGTGGAAATACCATAAAATGAACTAATAAATATTGTAATATGCTTAAAATATATGATTTTTTGCTAATCGTGATTGACAAAACGAACAAAATGTGATATTATATCATTAGTGGAAGGGCGATCGAGGGTCGCAGATTGAATGAAATCGAGTTTAACACATTTCTTTTCTTTTCTTTAAAACTTTATGTGGATTAGGCACGTCCGAGTTGGCGTGCCTTTTTCATATCTATAAATGAGCAAATTTTGAATTGTTCGTCATTTTGAACAACTCCCCCTGTCAGCTTCGCTGACATCGTCTCACCAGCCGACCGACACGGCAGTGGAGACGGTGGCACGCCGTAGGCGTGACGGAA
>CADCOF010000048.1 GCA_902802975.1 uncultured Ruminococcus sp.
AGAAAAACTCCACAAAGGAAAGTAAAGGAAAAGAAAGTAAAGTAAATGAAAGTAAAGAAAATGAAAGTAAAGAAAATGAAAGCAAAGAAAATGAAAGTAAAGAAAATGAAAGTAAAGAAAATGAAAGCAAAGTAAATGAAAGCAAAGTAAATGAAAGTGGCGCGGCTGCGCCAACTGGGAGCGGTTGGGAACCGTCCCCGACGGCAGCATGCCGCCCCGCCTACCGGCGGCACACAAACTCGCACACTGACGCAGAGCAAGTTTCAGATTTAATAGCTGCGCCATGCACAGAAACGATGTACTCTGCCCGCGGGCGCACACCCACTCTCGATGAAGTGAAAAGTTACATTGATATGAAGGGGTACCGGACATTTACCGCGGAACGGTTCTGCTCGTATTATGGCGCAGTGGGGTGGAAGCGCAACAACGGAACACCAATTACAAACTGGAAAGCGTTAGCGGACAGCTGGGAGATGAATTCATTACCGCAATACATAAAAGACGAACAAAGATCGAGTTTCGATGTTGACGATCTTGAGCAGTTGACCAGATTTAATAATTAACTGCCGCCCGCGTATAACCGCAGAGGGAAATGTCCAATATGAACTAATATAACAAAAGTTGGTTATTATAGCCAATAATTTAGTCAATTATTCTTAAAGTTATGGTTATCATTGTCTGTAGGGGAGGTACCGAACGAAGTGAGGCGGAGGGGTTCTAGATAGATACGTTCAATTATTTTTTTTATTGTTCCAAAAAGACTTGATTTTTTATAAAAAAGATGATATAATTCTAATGTTAGACCTAGGACTTGAAAGAGGTGAATGTCAGAATGAAGCAGAATATACATCCTAAATACACAAATACTACGATTACTTGTGTTTGCGGCAATGTTATTGAGACAGGTTCTACAAAGCAGAATATCCGTGTTGAAATTTGCTCCAAGTGTCATCCGTTCTTCACAGGTAAGCAGAAGCTTGTCGATGCAGGCGGTCGTGTAGATAGGTTCAATAAGCGTTATGGTTTTACAAATAAGTAATTCGGGTAATGCTTTCCTACTTAAATATGTGATCAAACTTCCCGTCAAGAGTTCTCTTTTGACGGGCGTTTTGTTAATTAGAAATTAGGAATGAGGAATGAGGAATTCAATTCGCAATTCGCAATGCGCAATGTGCAATCCAATTCGCAATTCGCAATGCGCAATGCGCAATGATGTGAAAGGCGATAGTTTATCACAACGACAATAGTTTTGTGCAGTGCGAAGAATTGTGAACGAAAGTGAGAAACTCACAGCGAGCATTAAGCTTTGAGCTTTGAGCTTTAAGCTTTGAGCTTTAAGCTTTGAGCTAAAAACACAGGGGAGGATATATGAAAGAATACACTACCGTAAGCCGACTTGGGGTCGATGAGTTTGTCGAAAAGCGGTCGAGGTTTATTTGCAGCTGTAAGCCTGTCAGTACAGTCGAGGACGCAGAAGATTTTATTTCACAGCTGAAAACAAAGTATTGGGACGCGCGTCATAATGTATATGCTTATGTGCTGAAAGACAATAATATTATGCGCAGTACAGACGACGGCGAACCTCAGGGTACCGCGGGCGTTCCTGTGCTTGACGCGATACGCAAGGCGGGCATAGTTGACGTTGTTGTCGTTGTTACAAGATATTTTGGCGGCGTTTTGCTCGGAACGGGCGGGCTTGTGCGGGCGTATTCTCACAGTGCGTCGCTTGGTCTGAAAGCCGCGCAGCCTGTTTCGATGGTTCCGTGTGCCGTGTGCTCAGTCACATGCAGCTATACCCATTACGGAAAGGTCAGCTCGCTTGTAGCGTCGTGCGGCGGCGTTACCGACGATACGGCGTTTGATTCCGATGTGCATATTTCGTTCCATATTCCCACGGAGCTTCTGAGCGGTTTTCAAAAACAGCTTGCAGACGCAACTTCCGGAGATGTGACTGCCAATGTCGGCGATGAAAAGTATTTTCAATGTGCAATGGGTAATTCAATGCGCAATTCGCAATTCGCAATTCGCAATTATTTGTGAAAGGCGATAGTTTATCACAACGACAATAAATTATTGCAGTGCAATATTCAATGTGCAATTAGCAATGTGCAATGTGCAATGGTGTGGGAGCCAAAGATTTATCACAACGACAATAGTTTGTGCAGTGTGAAAATGTGTGATCGTGAGCGAAGAACTCAGATCGAGCATTAATTACGCATTACGCATTGCGAATTCAGAGTGTGCCAAAAGTCGCAGATTGGAACCCCTCCGTCACAAGGTACTACGTACCTTGTGACACCTCCCCTAAAGGGGAGGCTTTAAAAGTGGCTTGGAATCAGCATTTGCCTCCCCTGTAGGGTTCGGTCTGCCAGTGGCAGACGTGACGGAGGGGTCATATTTCGGAAATTTCTTGTTTTGGCACGGTCTGCATTAATAGTTTTTTAACTCATTCAAAAACCGCGCAAATGATTTTCTGTTTTTCTTGACAAACTTCTGCCATTCTGTTATAATAGTGGGAAAAAGAAAGCGAAAGAAAAAAAGGAGTGTGTTGAAAATGGCTTTTTATTTTTCAGAGCCTTCGAGAACGTTTGGTGAGTATCTCCTCGTTCCCGGTTATTCATCAAGCGAGTGTATCCCGAGTGCGGTAAGTCTGAGGACTCCGCTCGTAAAGTACAAGAAGGGCGAAGAATGCCCTCTCACAATGAACATCCCTATGGTAAGTGCTATCATGCAGTCGGTGTCTAACGATACAATGGCTATCGCGCTTGCAAAAGAAGGCGGCGTTTCGTTTATTTATGGTTCTCAGTCCGTTGAGGACGAGGCTGCTATGGTTGCTCGTGTAAAAAACTACAAAAAAGGCTTTATCACTTCTACATCAAACATCACACCCGACAATACTCTTGCAGATGTGATTGCGCTCAAAGAAAAAACCGGTCATTCTACAGTTGCAGTTACTGATGACGGTACCGCACATGGAAAACTCCTCGGTATTATCGGCAGCAAGGATTACAGAGTAAGCCGCATGGACGTCAACACAAAGGTAAAAGAGTTTATGACTCCGCTCGACAAACTGGTTATTGCTCCGGCAACTACCACTTTGAAAGAGGCAAACGATATAATTTGGGATAATAAGCTGAACAGTCTCCCCCTTGTCAATGAGGACGGCTGCCTTGCATATCTTGTTTTCCGCAAGGACTACGATTCTCACAAGGAAAACGTAAACGAGCTGCTTGACGCTCACAAGAGTTACGTTGTAGGCGCAGGTATCAACACACGCGATTATGCGGAAAGAGTTCCCGCTTTGGTCAACGCAGGCGCAGACGTACTGTGCATTGATTCGTCGGAAGGTTTCTCGGAGTGGCAGAAGCTCACTATCGACTGGATTCGCGCCCATTACGGTGAAGATGTAAAAGTCGGCGCGGGCAACGTCGTTGACAGAGACGGTTTCCGTTTCCTCGCAGAGTGCGGTGCAGACTTCGTAAAAGTAGGTATCGGCGGCGGTTCCATTTGTATCACAAGAGAAACAAAGGGTATCGGCAGAGGTCAGGCAACAGCACTGATTGATGTGTGCAAGGCTCGTGACGAGTATTTCGAAGAGACAGGCATTTATGTTCCCGTTTGCTCCGACGGCGGCATTGTTCACGATTATCATATCACACTTGCTCTTGCAATGGGCGCAGATTTCGTAATGCTCGGCAGATACTTCTCCCGCTTTGACGAAAGCCCCACAGACAAAGTTAAGATCAACGGATCATACGTTAAGGAGTACTGGGGCGAAGGCTCCAACCGCGCAAGAAACTGGCAGCGTTACGACTTGGGCGGCGACAAAAAACTCTCGTTTGAAGAGGGCGTTGACAGCTACGTGCCTTACGCAGGACCGCTCAAGAGCGGCGTTGAGATCACGACATACAAAATCAAGTCTACAATGTGCAACTGCGGCGCGCTTTCTATTCCCGAATTCCAGCAAAAAGCAAGACTCACGCTTGTATCAAGCACAAGTATTGTTGAAGGCGGCAGCCATGACGTTATTGTAAAAGACAGCGTTTATGACAACTGATTTGTAAATATAATAAACAAAAGCCTGCTCCCGGCGTTATGTTGGGAACAGGCTTTTTTGTGTCAATCTTCAAGACTCATTCGTTTTTTTGCAATACGCACATCTTCTCCGATAAACGGCAGGTACTCGTTATCCCCCACCAGTCGCGATACAAGTCGGTCGGAGTAATTTTTCTTCATTTCGGACATTGATAAATTTGTATTCACTATCGTAGCTTTTTCACGCGCAAGTCTAGCATTAAGCAAATTATACGCTGCCGATTTTGTGAACGAATTCGGAAACTCCGTGCCCAGATCATCTATAATAAGCAGGTCACATCTTTCAAGACTTTCAATTACGGTATGGTCGGTATTGTAGTACGAATTTTCGGCTTTCAGCATCATGAGCAGATCGGGCGCAGAGCCATATATAACACCATAGCCCCTGTCAATAACTCTTCCCGCAATCGCAAGCGAAAGATGTGTTTTTCCCAAACCCGTTGCGCCTTCCATGAGTATAGATTCACTGCCCGGCGAAAATCGTTCGGCATAATCGCGGCAGTATTCAAGTATTCTCTCCATACGTTTGCGCGGAATTTTTCCGTTTCGGTTCGGCGTATTTGGATACCAATGGAGGCTGAAATTGTCGAACGAGCATTTTTCGAGTGAAAACGGTGCTTTTTTGTTAAACTCCTCAAATGCCGTGTCGCGCAGCAGTGCCTTCATACAGCTGCACATTTTGCCGTCTATGTAGCCCTTATCCTTGCAGTACGGGCACGAATGCACCTCTTCCAGATCAGACGGGATATATGATTTTGTGCCGAGTATGCGGCGTATTTCGTTTTGTATTCTCAGGTTTTCGTTTCTCAGATTCTCAAGTTCGGCCTTTGTATCGCTGCCGGCAAAAACTGCCCGTGCCGCCGCTACGCCTGTACGCGCAAGCTTCGCCTCAAGTGTGCGCACCTGAGGCAGTTCGGTATATATTCTGTCACGGCGTTTTTCGGCATCCATAAATGACCTTTGCCGCCGCCGTGTAAGTTCTTCCTCTGCTTTTCTGTATATCTCGCGTGAGTAGCCCATAAATTGTCTCCTCTTAGTTTTTATGTCATTATTTCAGAATGGAGTTGTTTGATAATTCGCAATTCGCAATTCGCAATGCGCAATTATTTGTGAAAACCGATGGTTTATCACAACAATAATAGTTTGTGCAGTGTGAAAAATTGTAGTCGAGAGTGATGGACTCAGATCAAGCATTAATTCGGAATTCGGAATGCGGAATGCGGAATTATTTGTAAAAACCAATGGTTTATCACAACGACAATAGTTTGTGCAGTGTGAAAA